>CALZJC010000444.1 GCA_945787525.1 Thermoanaerobaculia bacterium
CCTGCGCTGCAGCTGGAATCACGAGTACCCGCTCAAGCGGTTCGGGCGCAATGCCTGAGGTCGAGGCTCTCTCGGGACATGAGGAGCACCGTCTTCAGCTGGCGCGCCTGGCGCCGGTCGCCAGGCGCATGATCGTCTCCAGGGGTCCGCGGTCGAAGCGCAGCCGCCAAAGATGCGCGGCAACGACCGCCAGCCCGCAGAAGACGACTGAACAAGACAGGGAGAACAGCAGGGTCTGATCCTGCAGGCGCCCGGCGGCGTCGAGCAGGCCCATGCCGATGACGACATGGGAGACGTAGAGCGTGAGGGCCAGCTCACCAGTCGAGACCAGCGGACGCAGCCATGCCGCGTCGCGGTATCGCTCACCCAGAGCGACGAGAACGGCGATCACCGCGCAAGCGGAGCCCGCCCCGGCCAGCATGAAGAGCGGCATCCGCGGCATGGGCTCGGTGCCGAGGAGAGCGGCCACGGTCTCGCGATGGGCGGGCTCGGCGCCGGCCGAGAGCAATCCGACAGACAGCCGGCTGGCCGCCTCCGCCACAGCCGCCGCACCGGCCCCGCAGACGAAGACCAGCCTCTGGGTGGCCGGCTCGGTCATTCGCAGCCGGCCCAGCGCCATGCCCACCAACAGAAAGGCCAGCCAGGGCACAACCGGGTGGAAGCCGTTGAAGAACAGATGGCGGAACATGCCGTCAGGGGTCCAGAAGCCCTCGTAGCTCAGGGTCGACCAGTCCCAGCCGTGCTCGTAGTCGAACACCATGATCAGCGCTCCGAAAGCCAGGACAACCGCACCCGCCAGCCCCCAGAGACGGCGCGTCGGCGCGGCGAGCAGAAACGCCGCCACCGCTATGTAGACGCCATAGAAATGCAGGATGTCAGCCGGCCAGATCGGCGTGTAGAGCAGGCCGACGATGAACAGGAAGGCGGCCCGCTTGAGCAGGGTCGCCCGGGCGCGGCCGAGGCGCAGCTGATCTCCCGCCAGCCGGGCCTGCCGCGACAGCAGGCTGATGCCGATCCCGGCGAGCACCACGAAAGTGGCCGCCGCTCGCCCGTCCAGCAGCCCGGCCAGGGCCACCAGCCACCGCGGGCCGGCGTCGGCGGCGCCCATGACGACTTTGAAGTTGACGACGACCATGCCGAACACCGCGAGGGCGCGGGCGAGATCGAAGCCAATGATCCTGCTGGGAGCTGTCAGCTGCAGGTCTTCCACCGAGCCGCTTCGTTCGGACCGAGCCCGCGAAATCCGTGGTTCAGGAGGCGGCATCCAGGACGACGCCCTCGACCAGATGCGGATTGTCGATGCGCACGGTGTCCCCCACCGAACTGCCGGGGATCGGTAGCAGCCTTGCCGCCAGCGGCTTGCTGTGCTTGACCGCCAGGGCGGCGACGTCCCCGATGAGAGCGGCGAGGGGCCCTCGGCGGCGCGGCGTGCCAGCACTCTGTCCTCGAGCATGGGCAGCATCAGGCCGGAATAGCCACAGGTCTCGACGTCGAGACCGTGCAGCACGTCGGTTATCGCGGCGCATCCCGCCAGGGTCGCCGAATCGCCGAAAGGTGCTCCGGTGAGAGTCTCGATGGCCTCACCGATGCTGGCTTCGGGACTCGGCGCTGGGGAGACATCGATGCCCAGGCACCGCCAGCCGTTGGCGTGGGCGATCTCGCCGGCGATCTCCTGGAGAGTGGTCAACTCCCGATTCAGGTGCCGCCGCAGCGCCCGCTTTGCCTCCTCCCGCCCTGCCGCTTTGGCGAACACTTCCTGCAGCAGCCCGGCGCTCTCGAGTCCCAGACTGAAGCTGTTCCCGTCGCGGAACCAGGCCACCGGGAAGAACGGCGTGCCGGCGGGCGCCCGGGCAGCGGCGGCGAAGCGGAAGTTGCCTTCGCCGTCGGCGGACGTCTGGGCGATGGCCGCGATTGCTTCGGCCGCGGCGCGGACCGAGCGCCGATGAACGCCTGCCTCCGGCGAGGCGACAGAGACGCTGAGGCTGGTATTGCGGGTCCGCCGGATGAGATCCGCGGCCCAGGCCGGGAATCGCTCGTCATGTTCGTCGCCGGCGATGACCGGGCCGATGCTGAACGACAAGCCATGCTCGACGGCCAGGCGATCGTGGGCGAGTATCGCTTCGCTCGTCGCCCTGGCCGTCCAGTCGGGCGCGTACTCGGCGAGCGGCTGGGTCGCCGCCCGAACGGTCTGGACCTCGTATCCGGCCGCCTCGAAGCCCTCGCGTGCCCGGGTCAGAAAGCGCACGGCCGCCTCGACGCGAGCAAGCTCGCCGGCAGTCTGCAGCGGAACGCCCGCGGTGATGGTCCGGATGCGAAAGCTCTTCGGCCCGGGAGCGGCAGCGAGGCGGTCTGTCATGGCCGAAAGCAGGGTCAGGCCGATCAGGCCGGTGAAGTCGCGCCGCGAAAGGCCGTCACCCATCCCGGTCGTCTGCCAGCCAAGGCGCCTGCTCCGCGGCCGTCAGCAGATACGAATGGTGTCGCAGCCCGGTGGGTGGATAGAGCTCGTCGTGGGTGTACCGGAAACCGAGCTTCTCGAGAACGCGCCGGGAGGCCCGGTTTTCCGGGTGGTGACCGGCGAAGAGGGCCCGCGCTTCCAGCACCTCGAAAGCGTACCGGATCGCGGTCCGCGCCGCTTCGGTGGCAAAGCCCCGGCCCCATTGATCGCGCCGCAGGTGGAAGCCGAATCCGCTGACCCGCGCCGCTGGATCGCGCGGCCGCAGGCCACAGCAGCCGACGTGCTCGCCGCCGGTGAGCTGGAAGATCGGCCAGTACTGATACCCGTGCTTCGCCAGGCAGGCGATCTCGTCGGCGAGGCGACGGGCTGCCCACTCTTCGTCGTACGGCCCGCCGAACAGGCGAGTGACCGCCGGATCGCACCACAGGCCCACGGCCAGATCGCGGTCCGCCGCCGTCCAGGTGCGAAAGCCGAGGCGCCGGGAGCGCAGAAAGTAGCTGTCCACCGCCAGCCGGATGGTACGAGATTCGGCCTCGTCTCACCCTCCAGGACAGGCGGCAGCGTGACCTACGGCGCGAAATAGGCGAAACTTGTCGGTGCAGGTTACGAGTCTTCAGGAAGCCAGCCGTGACGATCCCCGACCCGCCCGCCAGCCCCCCCAAGGTCCTGCGGATCGGGCTGCTCTCCGGAGTCCACAACCTGGACCCCAGCCTGGCCCGCGATTTCGTCAGCGTGATGGCCATCTCGCAGATCTTCGAGCGGCCGTTCGCGGCGGTCGAGAGCGGCCGCCAGGCCATGCCGGTCCTCTTCCGCGAGGGTCTGCACACCGAGTCTCCGGACCACACCGCCTTCTCCGCCGTCGTGCGTGACGACATCAAGTTCTCCGACGGGACTCTCCTTTCGGCATCGATCCTCTGCCGCTCGCTCCAGCGGGTCAGCTACTTCAACACAATGGCACGGGTGGAAGCCAACGGCGACCGGGTCTTCTTCCACCTCAACCGACCCAACGCCAACTTCGAGCTGGCACTGGCGGAGCCCTGTTGCGGCGTCGTGCACGAGAGCGGCGGCCGGCTGCTCGGCACCGGGCCCTATCAGGAGGCGCCGGGCTCGACCCTCGAACGCACGCGGCTGGTGCGCAACCCGAACCACCGCGCCCAGCCGGCGATCGACGAGCTGGAGTTCATCTGTTTCGCGCCGGACGCCGACGGCCGCGCCACCGCCCTGCTCGAGGCGTTCAAACGGGGCGAGGTCGAATTCACCAACATGCTGCACCGCGAGGACGTCAGCGGCATGAGCGGCGTGCGCAAGCAGTTCGGCCAGGCCCACTCCACCGCCATCCTCTACTTCAACACCGAGAGGCCGCTGTTTGGCGATCGCGAAGTGCGCCGTGCGGTCGCCGCCGCCATCGACCGGGTGGAGGTGGCGAGCCTGTGCTATCCGACAAATCCGCTGGCGATCACCGCTCGCGGCCTACTGCCGCCGATGATGAGCAGCTGGCGCGATGAGCTGAGGTTCGATCTGGCGGGAGCGAGCTCGCTGCTCGCCACCAAGGAGCTCGGTGGCGCGGCGCCGCTGCGCATGCTGGTGATGTTCGGCGCCCGCCCATACTTGCCGCAACCGCAGGCGGTAGCCCGCTATGTCGTCGACCAGCTCGGCAAACTGGGACTCCAGGTTCGCATCGAGCCAACCCGGGACAGCGAGGAATACTACTCGCGGGTCGGCCGCGGTGACTACGACCTGGCGCTTGCCGGTTGGATCGCCGACACGCTCGATCCCGCCGACTACCTCGAGTCTTGCCTCTCGACGGAGGCGATTCCAAGCCCGGGCGAGATCTCGTTCCACGCCAACCTGGCTCGGTGGCGCAACGAGACTGCTGCCGATCTGCTCCGGC
>CALZJC010000445.1 GCA_945787525.1 Thermoanaerobaculia bacterium
TTCTCGCAACGTTGGCACCCGTTCGATCTGGACACCGCCGATCGTTTCGCGAGCCGGCTGGAGCGGGTGCACGAGGTCATTGTAGCCCGGCTGCGCAGTGATCACCCGAACCGTATGACCAGCCGCGGCCCAGCGCTCGAGAATGGCCTTGAGGATGCGGGCGTAGGGTGTGGTGTCGGGCCAGTAGTACTTGTAGATCGCCAGGATTCTCATCGCTGCTCACTGCTGGGCTCGGGGTTTGCTTGCCCCTGGAGCGCCCGACATTCGGGTTGGACGAGGGCACCGCTCAGGACACAGTCGCCGGGAAGCTGGCGCGCACAAAAGCCGAGCTCGAGGACAAGAACGCGATCCCTGTGCCCGCTCTCACGACCTGCGAAAACGGACCGACGCAGACGCCTCCGGTAGTATAGAAGAGTCCGGGGCACCCGAGACTCGACCCTGTCCCAGCCAACATGACGAGGACCTCCAGTGGTTGTTGAAGACAGCTCGGGTACGCTCGCCGCAGATAGCCGACAGGCGGCTGACGAGAGCTGGCCGGTCATCGCAGAGGACGAGGTCGAGGCCGCAGCCCGAGTGCTGCGCTCGGGCAAGATCAACTACTGGACGGGCGAGCAGAACCGCCTTTTCGAGGCCGAGTTCGCCAGCCGTTTTCAGAGCAAGTACGCCATCGCCCTGGCCAACGGCACGGTCGCCCTCGAGCTTGCCCTGCATGCAATCGGCCTGCGCGAGGGCGACGAGGTCGTCGTACCGGCCCGCTCCTATTTCGCCACCGCCTCATGCGTGGCCCGCCTGGGCGGCCGTCCGGTGTTTGCCGACATCGACCTGACCACCCAGAACCTGGGAGCGCCGCACGTCGAGGCGGTCTTGAGCGAACGCACCCGGGCGGTGATCTGCGTCCACCTGGCCGGCCATCCATGTGACATGGACCCGCTGGTCGAGGTGTGCCGCGCGCGCCATCTGCACCTGATCGAGGACTGCGCGCAGGCGCACGGCGCCCTCTACAAAGGCCGCCCGGTGGGATCGATCGGCGCTATCGGCTGCTTCTCCTTCTGCCAGGACAAGATCATGACCACCGGCGGCGAAGGCGGCATGCTCACAACCGGCGACCAAGAGCTGTGGCGCCGCGCCTGGGAGTTCAAGGACCATGGCAAGTCCTATCGGGCGGTCTTCGAGCGCCAGCATCCGCCCGGGTTTCGCTGGCTGCACGAGAGCTTTGGCTCCAACTACCGGCTCACCGAGATGCAGTCCGCCATCGGGCGCGTCCAGCTCGCCAAGCTCGAGGACTGGGTGGAGACCCGGAGGCGCAATGCTCGGACTCTGTTCGAGGCGCTGTCGGGCCATCCTCTGCTGCGGGTTCCTTTCGAGGCGGACTACGCCCGCCATGCCTTCTACAAGTTCTATGTGTTCGTGCGCCCGCAGCGCCTGGTCGGCGGGTGGAGCCGCGAGCGGCTGATCGAAGAGATCAACGGTCAGGGCATCAGATGTCTCAGCGGCTCCTGTCCCGAGATCTATCGTGAGCGGGCGTTCGAAGCCGGTCCGTGGGCTCCAGCCGGGCGCCTGCCCAACGCGCGCCAGCTGGGCGAAACCTCGCTGATGCTCGAGGTTCACCCGACGCTGACCCGCGGGACAATGGGTCAGCGCGCCGCCAAGCTGGTTGCTGTTTTCGATCGCGCCGCTGGGATCGGCGGCTGAGGCGCCGGGTTCTCAGTCGCCGGCGGGTAGATCGAGCAGCCTTTCGTGCAGCCGGCTGTGGGGCGCCAGGACGGCGACCGCGGTGAGCAGCAACAGCTTGAGGTCCAGAGCCATGCTGCGGTTCTCGGCATACCAGAGCTCCAGATCTCCCTTCCGAGGCGCGATCTCCAGGCGGTAGCAGTCGAGCGGCGGCAGGGCGGAGGCGGCCAGAATACGCTCCTCGTCGCGGAAGACTATGGAGCCGACGCCGGTCAGCCCCGGCCGGTTCTTGATGATCTCGCGCTGCACCCGCGGCGCATAGCAGTCGAAGTCCTGTTGCGCCAGGGGCCGGGGTCCCACGAGGCTCATGTCGCCACGCAGCACATTCCACAGCTGCGGCAGCTCGTTGAGCTTGGTGATGCGCAGCACCCTGCCGACGGGCAGGACCCTGGGGTCGTTGGGGAGCGTTAACGTGCCGGTCCCCATCTGGGGGCTCTTCTTGAGCATCGTGGCGAACTTCAGCAGCCGAAAGGTGCGTCCGTCGAGGCCGATCCGCTGCTGCGCAAAGAAGACCTCCCGCTCGCCGGTGATCGCCAGGAGAGCGGCGATGACCAGCCCCAGGGGCAGGATCAGGGCCAGCACGAAGCCGGAGACGAGAATATCCAGGAGCCGCTTCGTGGTCACATCCGCGCGTCCAGGTACTTCCCCGTCTCCTGATGGCGAAACTCCGGCAGGAGTGACTTGAGGGCATCCAGTACCTCGCCGCGGGTCCAGCTGCCTGCGGCCCGCTGCCTTGCGAGCGAGCGCAGACTCTCGTCGAGCACCGAATCGTCCTCGAGCTCTGGCCAGCGGATCACGCCGATCTCGCCGTAGCGAGTGGAGTCGACCTCCTCGCCCGCCATCACGAACTCTTCGACCGGCTTCTCACCGGTGGTGTCGCTGGAGAAGAAATAGCACGGCCAGGCGCCTTTGGCGGCGAGCTCCTCGACGCTACGGCGCGCCTCCTGCTCAGTCGCGCACGGGTGCGGCCGAAGGCCGCGGCTCTCGAGAAACCTCTCGGCGATGCTGCGGAAGTCCATGGTGCCGAAGTCCTCACCCGGATTGGGAACAAACGTCTCGCGGTTGTGCCCGAGAAAACAGGCCATGAGGCTGAGAATCGCCGCCTCGGAAGGCGTGATGAAGTACCGCCGAACGTCCTCGGGCGCCGACAGCGGTTGGCGCTTGGCCAGCCGCTGGTTGAATCCGTGCAGCAGGCTGCCGTCCGAGAAGGCCACATTGGCGAAGCGCGAAGAGGAAACCTCGATCCGACTGCTGTTCTTGGCATTGATGGGACCCAGGCCGTCAATTGGCGCTCCGGTTCCGTCAACAACCCGGCCTTCCATTT
>CALZJC010000446.1 GCA_945787525.1 Thermoanaerobaculia bacterium
ACAGCGAGGACATGGCCGCCGGCGACTTCGTGAGCCACACCGGCTCGGGTGGCTCGACCTTCGTCCAGCGGATCGAGGCCGCAGGCTACACCCCCTGGTGGCGGCTGGCCGAAAACGTCGCGGGGGGCCAGCCCACCCCCGCAGCGGTCGTGGCCGCCTGGATGGGCTCGTCCGGCCACCGCGCCAACATCCTGGACCCGGACCTGGAGGACGTCGGCATCGGCTACGCCTACGACGCGGCGACGACCTACCGCCACCACTGGACCCAGACCTTCGGGTGGACCGAGACGCCCCCCGAGACTCCCCTCGGCGTCTGCCCCGCCTGCAGCGACGCCGCGGACAACGACGGCGACGGCTGGGTGGACCACCCGGACGATCCCCAGTGCACGAGGCCGGAGCGCGATAGCGAGCGATCGCGGCGGCGCCGCTGTGGCCTTGGGGCCGAGCTTGGCTTCCTGTTTCCCGCCCTCGAGGTGTTGCGGCGTCGGTGCGTGCCCCCCGGGCGGCGCCGCTACGCGCGCGAAGGCTGAGCGCGGCGGAGGCAATCCTCCCCTGTGGAAAGCGTCGAACTCCTCGGGGTCTTCGGAGGGGAGCGACCGCGGTGCTCGATCGTGCTTCCACGATGCAGGGTTTGCCGCGCCGTCGAAGCCGAAGATCGTCGCGAGACGCTCCGTCTCCTTCTCTTCCGGCCAGCTGGCGGGGTCCCCACCGCCTCCACCGCTAACCTCTCGGCTTTGACGATGGATTGTGTTTTCGGGGCCATGGCGGCAAGCGGATCCGATTCGTTGCCGAGTCGATCCAAGTCGTGACGGTGTTGCCGACGTCGGCCGTCAGGAGGAGCGCTCGTCGGGCGGTTCACGGCGGGGCGACTGGCTGACCTCCTTCAGTGCATCCCGCAGCTCCGGGAGGTTGCGCAGGTGCAGGTCGCGCTGCGGGAAGGGGATGGTGATTCCGGCGGCCTCTAGGGCCTCGGTGGTGGCCACGGCCAGCTCGCTCATGACGCGGAGCCAATCCTCCTCCGTGAAGGCGCGGATCTCGAAGTTGAGGGCGCTGTCGCCGAAGCCCCGGAAGAGCACTACGGGGGCGGGCTCGGAGAGGACGTCCGGATGCGCGTGCGCCACCTCCTCCAGGAGCTCGAGGACCCGTCGCGGCGGCGTTCCGTATGCCACGCCGACGGGCAGGATGACGCGGCGCTTGCGGTCGGAGAGCGTCCAGTTCGTGACGCGTGCCGAGATCAGGTCCCCGTTCGGCACGATGACGTCGGCGCCGTCGAAGGTGCGCACCTTGCTGGCGCGGATCCCGAACGTGGAGACGACGCCGAACAGGTCTTCGACCTGGACCCAGTCGCCCACGCGGATCGGTCGCTCGAAGAGCAGGATCGCTCCTGAGACGAAGTTGTTCACGACGTTCGAAACCCATCACCAGGATCGCGTAGCGCGTGAAGGTAGAGACGGCGAAGGACACGCCGTGTGCGGTGCGCACCCGGCTGAAGACCTCCTCCTCGAGGACGAAGCTCACGAAGCGGGCGATCAACCACGAGAGCCACAGGGTGAGGAAGAAGCCGAGCACGCCGCCGAGCGAGATGGAGACGTCCCCGAGGCCTACCGAGGCGGAGGCCGCGGCCGCGAGCACGGAGCGCGCCGGACTCCAGAAGCCCGCGATGGTCAGGGTGGCGTACACCCACGCGAACAGGCCGAGCCCGCGCAGGCCGAGCCGGAGCACCCGCAGAACCGCTGCGGGCGAGGTCTTGGCCATGCGCAGGACCTCGAAGCCCCCCGCTTCGAGCGCGTGATTGGCCCCTGCCTCGGCGATGCGGACGAGCGCGGCCCAGGCGGCCCCGAGGACGCTCCCCCAGATCGCGAAGAGGGCGATGCGATCGGCCAGGGCCATGTACCCCAGCAGGGTGGCGAGGAGCCCGACGGCGAGTGCGGGAGTCAGGAGCCACAGCCACGCTGCGAGCAGCCGCAGCCATGGGCTCCCGGCGGACCCCCACGGGATGAGCTGCAGGCGCTCGGGACGGCGCAGCCAGAGGATTCCCACGAGTCCGAGTGCGAGCTCGACAGCGAGCAGCACACGATCCACCACGGGAATCCCGGGCAGCACGAAGCGGAAGAGCTCGAGTGCGGCCACGAGCGCAACCCAGGGGATCGGCCGTCGCAGCGAGGGCGCTGCGATGCCCGACACCACGAGGGTCCACGCGATCAGCGCCACCGGCGTCATGAAGAGCTGGAGGCTGCGCACGCGGCCCCCGTGCAGCAGGGGCGCCAGCAGAACCGCCATCAGCAAGGCAGCGGCCCAGGGACGCCCGAGCGCATCGGAGTCGGCCGGCGCCATCTCCGGGTGGCGGCGATCCCGTGCGGCGCGCGTCCTTGAAAGGAGCCACGCAAGGCCGAGGAAGACCAGGATCTGGACGAGGATCGCGTCGCGATGTTGGCGAGCATCGGGGGCGAGCTCCGCCCCCACAGCAGCCAACCGGGAACCAATCGCGGCCGGCAAGGCGCGGATCTCCTCCCAGCCGGGCGTCGAGCGCCAGAACGGCTCGGCCTGACGGTCGAGGAGCCCTTCGATGAGCGCCAGCCTTGCGTCTTCGATGCGCTCGAGGGTCGGTCGAAGCCCCTGTCGTGCTCGATACACCCGTTCGAGGAGCGCGACCGCCGCTTCGAGGTCGGCGCCGACCTCCTTTCTCGCCGAGGTGAGCGCGGCCAGCGTCTCTTCGATCGTCCGGAGCACGGCTGCCGGGCCGCGCGTGCTCCGGGCCTCCGATCGGGTGCGCTTCCAGAGCTCGGTTTCGTCGGCGATCTCGGACACGCGCTTCTCGAGGGCTTCCGCCTCGTCGCTGGCTCGGGCCTGGAGCGCTCCGAAGCGCCGCTGCAGGATCGACCAGTCCAGCGCCAGGTCCTCGATCTCGACCGGCTTCGCCGGTCCCGCCAGCAGCGTCTCGGTCCGCTCCGCCGCTGCGGCGGCCGTGTCCTCCAGCTCCTGGAGCTGCGCCTCGATCCGTTCCAGCGCCTCCGTCGAACGCTGTGCGCGAATCTCCTCGAGCCGGGCCTCGAGAGCCTCCGCCTGCGCCCCGATCTGACCCGCAGGAACGACGAGGGGTGCGGGGCTGTCGGCTTCCTGGCCGACGGCGGCTGCCCCGAGCCCCAGCACGAGTAGGGCGGCGAGCGCCGAGAGCCAAAGCGAACGCGTCGTCGGCAGAGCCTCGTTCATTCGGCGGGCTCCGTCCCGATCTCGATCTGCGTCAAGAGCCGCACCCTCACCGGCTGGTCGTAGTGGTCGCTCGCCACGGTGCGGACCTCGGTGGCGAGCTCCTCGGGGGCCGGTGCCCTTCCGACCACTCGCACGTTGAGCTGCACGCCCAGCTCGTCGTAGGCCACGGCCAGGCTGTCGAGTTGGTAGCCCGTCCCGAGGCTCCCCTGCACGGCCTCGATCAGGCCCGCGGGCAGCTCTTCCGTCAGCTCGGCCTCCCCGGGCTGGACGCTCAGGTACACGCCGAGGGCGAGCACGGCGGCGATGACCGTGCCGCCCGCCACCATGGTCCAGCGCGAGGTCTTCTTGAGGTTGCGAAGACCCACGGCCCACAAGCTCAGCGTGGATGCGAAGACGATGGTGACCATGTTGATGCCGAACAGCAGCAGCGCACCCGTGGCCAGGGGGAGGTCGCCGAGCGAGAGGGCCAGCCCGGAGGTCGCGATCGGAGGCACCAGGGCGGCGGCGATGGCGACGCCGGGGAGGGCAGCGATCAGGCTGGGGCGCGACGACGCGTACGCTGCGGCGAGCCCGGCCGCAAACGCGACGACGAGGTCCAGGAGCCCCGGCCCACCCCGGGCGAGCATCTCCCGCGTGGGCTCCTCGAGGCTCGGCGTGGCGAGACCGACGAGAAGACCCACGGTGAGAGCGACGGCCAGCCCGAAGCCGACCGAGCGGAGGGACAGGCCCGCCAGCACGGGGTTCCCCTGCACCAGGGCCAGGCCCAGGCCCATCAGCGGCGTCATGAGGGGGGCCACCAGCATGGCCCCGATCACGACCGCTGCGGAGTTCTGGATCAGGCCGATCGCTGCCATGGTGGTCGACAGCACCATCAGGGCCACGAAGTCGAAGTTCCATGCGGCACTCGACTGGAGCCGATCCACCAACGCAACGCGGTCGACGCGCTCGATCTGGGGCACGAAGCGCCGGAGGCCGTCCTCCACGATCCGCTTGGAGCGGTTGGCGAAAGGGGAGGCGGCGCTCACGATGGCGACGGTGACGTCCTTGCCCAGCTTCGTGCCCAG
>CALZJC010000447.1 GCA_945787525.1 Thermoanaerobaculia bacterium
CTCGCAGAAGTCAGATTAGCCAAGGCTGGAGGGGCTGTCAAGGTCGATCGAGGGCCCCTCTGCTATGCTCTCCTGCTCGTCACGAGCGACTCGTGCCCCGCCACCGCCCGGCCCGCTACCGGAGCGGTGCCGGAGGCTGTGCTGTCAAGACCAGAAGGAGG
Source organism: Thermoanaerobaculia bacterium (assembly GCA_945787525.1). Taxonomy (GTDB): domain Bacteria; phylum Acidobacteriota; class Thermoanaerobaculia; order Multivoradales; family JAHEKO01; genus CALZJC01. The sequence continues at coordinate 162 of CALZJC010000447.1, forward strand.
TCTCGAAGATGCATCGCAAGGGAATCTGGGTTCTGTTGATCGTCCTGCTCGCCGGGCTGGCGCCCGCCGCCTGGGCGGAGAGTCACGAAGAGGCCGCCGCGGCGCCGTCGCTGTTCTTCATCTGGACCGACCACGTGACGGTGGCGCATGCCGCCGCCTACGAGGCGGAGACCAAGAAGGTCCTGGCCAAGCTGGCGGCGACCGACGAGGGCAAGAAGCTCAGCTTCTCGAGCCTCTCGGGCCCCGCGGGCTACAGCTACGTCCTCCCGCTGGCCGACATGGCCGATTTCTCGAAGAAGAGCCAGGAGTTCATGGCCGCGACCCTGGCGGTCGGCGGCATGGAGGTCTGGGATGCCGCCAACAGGCTGACCGACCACGGCTCGGGACAGTTCTTCGTGCTGCGCCCGGGTCTCTCCTACACGCCGGCCGAGCCGCGGGAGGCCGAGAAGACCGGCCAGATCCGGGCTCACGACTGGTGGTACGTGCGCACCGGCCACGAGCCGGCGATCGAGAAGATAGCGAGCGAGCTGGCCGCCTCCTATGCCGAGAACAACATCGACACCGGTTGGCGCGTCTATCAGGCGGTCACCGGGGACGACCTGCCGCTCTATGTGGTGAGCAGCGCCGCTACCGACCCGGCCGACCACTACGCGAACGAGGCGCGGGTGGGTGGCCTGATGGGTGAGGCCGCGCAGAAGCTGATCCAGGAAGCCCTGAGCCACACCCGCCGGGTGGAGACGACCTTCGCGAGGATGCGGCCGGACATGTCGATGGGCATGTAGAGCGCCACCGCCAGCGCCGTTATCGGTCGAGGACGATCGCCGGAGCCCGGATGCGTCGTCAGGGCAGCTCGAAGGCGTTCTCGACCAGCTCGTAGCGCCAGCCCTCGGCGCTGCCGGTGAGGCCGAGGACGTCGAAGCGGCAAGGCCCCTCCCAGGGCTCCTCGAGCAGATAGAGCGCCGCGGCGCGGCCGAGGCGGAGCTGTTTGTGGCGGTTGACGGCCGCGAGGGGCGAACCGAACTCGTCGCTGTCGCGCGCCTTGATCTCGATGAAGCAGAGGGTGTCGCCATCGAGGGCGACGGCGTCGATCTCGCCCGCGGCCGTCTCGTGATTGCGTGCCCTGATCCGGTAGCCGTGCCCTTCGAGCCAGGCGATGGCGGCGACCTCGGCGGAACGGCCGCGGGCGTGGGTGTGGGGCTGCCGGGAGAACTCGCTGTAGGTGGCCACTGGCGCTGGGTGGCTAGTGGGCCGTGCGCTTCCAGCGCGGCCCCTGCGGCGTGTCCTCCACGGCGATGCCGCGCGCCGTCAGCTCGTCTCTCAGGCGATCGGCCTCGGCGAAGTCGCGGCGCTCGCGGGCGGCCTGCCGCTGGGCGACGAGGCCGTCGATCTCGGCGTCCTCGGCGGCGGGCGCGGCGCCCCCCTCGACCCAGGCGGCGGGGTCCAGGACGCCCAGCACCCGGTCCACATCCGCCAGGGCAGCGACCACCCGGGCCTTGTCACCGCTCGCCAGGCTGCCCTGCTCGATCGCCACGTTGACCTGCTTGACGAAGACGAAGAGCGCCGCCAGGGCGCCGGAGGCGTTCAGATCGTCGGCCAGGGCGGCGCTGAAGTCGGCCTCGAGCCGGTCGATGGCGGCGGGGATCGGCGACTCCCCTTCTCCGCCTTCTTCCGGGGCTTCGCCGGTCTCGCCGGAGTTCTCCAGCCGGAAGCGCATCTCGTCGAGCCGCTTGAGCGCCGCGCCGGCGTCGGCCAGGGAATCGAACGTGAAGTTGAGCTTCTTGCGGTAGTGGACGGCGAGAAACAGGTAGCGCACGGCGCGCAGGTCGGCGCCGCGCTCGAGCAGATCGTCCAGGGTGTAGAAGTTGCCCAGCGACTTGGACATCTTCTCGCCGTCGACGATGAGGTGCTCGGAGTGCAGCCACAGCCGGGCGAACGGCTTGCCGGTGGCTGTCTCGCTCTGGGCGATCTCGTTCTCGTGGTGGGGAAAGATGTTGTCGACGCCGCCGGAGTGGATATCGAAGCTCTCGCCCAGGTATCTCATGCTCATCGCCGAGCACTCGAGGTGCCAGCCGGGGCGGCCGGCGCCCCAGGGAGAGTCCCAGCTCGGCTCGCCCGGCTTGGCCCCCTTCCAAAGGACGAAATCGCGCAGGTCTTCCTTGTCGTAGTCGTCGCTGGCGACGCGCTCCCCGCGGCGCATCTGATCCAGGTCGAAGCCGGACAGCCGGCCGTAGTCCCCATCGGCGGCGATGCGGAAGTAGACCGAGCCGTCGGCCGAGTAGGCGGCGCCGCTCGCCTCGATCCGCCGGACCAGCTCGATCATCTCTTCGATGTGGCGGGTGGCCCGGGGGTAGTGCTCGGCGCGCTCGACGTGCAGGCGGTCGAGGTCGCGAAAGAAGGACTCGATGAACGGCGCCGTGTACTCGTCCAGGCTGATGCCGCCCTCCACCGCGGCGCGGATCGTCTTGTCCTCGACGTCGGTCAGGTTCATCACCTGGGTCACCTGATAGCCCAGGCGGCGCAGGGCGCGACGCAGCAGGTCTTCGAAGACGAAGGTCCGCAGGTTACCGATGTGGGCGTGGCCGTAGACCGTCGGCCCGCAGCTGTAGAAGCCGACCTTGCCGGCCTCGCGGGGCTCGAGCGGCTCGAGCCGCCGGCTCATGGTGTTGTAGAAACGGGGGTAGAAATGGGGGACAGGCACCTCTTTGCGCGGCACGTTCATTCCGTGGGTGCAATCCGGCCCCGAGGAAAGAGGTGCCTGTCCCCCATTTCTACTACAGGTTCACCCGGACGTCGCCGGCCTGCCAGACGGTCTCGTCCAGGCGGTCACCGGTGCCGTCGAAGGCGCTGTTGGCGGTGTACGAGAACGAACCGGTGCCGT
>CALZJC010000448.1 GCA_945787525.1 Thermoanaerobaculia bacterium
CCGAGGCGGCCAAGGAGCTCGGCTTGACGGGCGTCTCCTCGATGCGCAAGCAGGAGCTGATCTTCAAGATCCTGCAGGTGCAGACCGAAAAGAGCGGTCTGATCTTCGCCGAGGGGGTCCTCGAATGCCTGCCGGACGGCTTCGGTTTTCTGCGCGCTCCGGAGTACAACTACCTGCCGGGACCGGACGACATCTACGTTTCACCGAGCCAGATCCGGCGCTTCGATCTTCGTACCGGCGACACGGTCTCGGGTCAGGTGCGCCAGCCCAAGGAGGGCGAGCGCTACTTCGCCCTGATCAAGGTCGAGGCGGTCAACTTCGAGCACCCCGACGTCTCGCGCGACAAGATCTTCTTCGACAACCTGACGCCGCTATATCCCCTCGAGCGTCTCAAGCTCGAGGACCCGGCCGACATGTCGGCCCGGGTGCTGGATCTGGTGACGCCGATGGGCAAGGGGCAGCGCGCCCTGATCGTGGCGGCGCCGCGCACCGGCAAGACGATGCTGCTGCAGTCGATAGCCCACTCCGTCGCCCGCAACCAGTCCGAGGTGATCCTCATCGTGCTGCTCATCGACGAGCGCCCCGAGGAGGTCACCGACATGCAGCGCTCCGTGCAGGGCGAGGTGGTCTCGTCGACCTTCGACGAGCCGGCCACCCGCCACGTACAGGTCGCCGACATGGTGATCGAGAAGGCCAAGCGCCTGGTCGAGCACAAGAAGGACGTGGTGATCCTGCTCGATTCGATCACCCGCCTGGCGCGGGCCTACAACACGGTTCAGCCGCCGTCCGGCAAAGTGCTCTCGGGCGGTCTCGACGCCAACGCGCTGCACCGGCCCAAGCGTTTCTTCGGCGCCGCGCGCAATATCGAGGAGGGTGGCTCGTTGACGATCATCGCCACCGCGCTGGTCGACACCGGCAGCCGGATGGACGACGTCATCTTCGAAGAGTTCAAGGGCACCGGCAACTGCGAGATCCATCTCGATCGCAAGCTGATGGACAAGCGCGTCTTCCCGGCGATCGACATCAACAAGTCGGGTACTCGCAAGGAAGAGCTGCTCATGCCGGCAGACGAGCTGCGCCGGGTCTGGGTGCTGCGCAAGGTACTCAACCCGCTGTCGACGGTGGAGTCGATGGAGCTGCTGCTGGACAAGCTGTCGAAGACCGAGAAGAACCAGGACTTCCTGAACGCCATGTCGAAGTGACGGTGGCGTGAGGCCGCCAGTGGAGTCCCCTCTTCGGGTCGGCATCGTCCACTACCTGAACTCGAGACCGCTGGCCTGGGGCTTTCGCCGCGGCCGGATGGGACCGGGTTACGAGGTCCACTATCTGCCGCCGGCCGCGGTGGCGGACGGTCTGGCCGCCGGCCGGCTCGATGTCGGATTGGTGCCGGCGATCGAGCTGCAGCGGATCCCCGGACTGAGCGCCCTCCGGGGGCCCTGCGTGGCGGCCACCCGTGAAGTGCGCAGCGTGCTGCTGATATCGCAGGTCGAGATCGGCGCGATCCGCCGCGTCAGCCTGGACGAGAACAGCCGCACGTCGGCGGTGCTGGTGCGCATTCTGCTGCGCGAATCGTACGGCGTCGAGGCGGAATACCTGCAGGCGCCGGCCGATCTCGAGGCGATGCTGGCGCGGGCCGACGCGGCCCTGCTGATCGGCGACCCGGCGCTGCGGATCGACCGGCGGCGCTACCGCGTCCTCGATCTGGCGGCCGAGTGGCGCCGGCTGACCGGCCATCCGTTTGTCTTCGCCCTCTGGGCGGTGCGCGACGGCGCTCTCCGGCCGGCGCTCGGGCGGCCGTTTCGCGACAGCCTGAGCCTGGGCGAGGCCGAGATGGGCGCCCTGATCGACGAGGCAGCCGCTGAGACCGGGCTCGGCGTTGCCGAGCTGGAGCGCTACCTGACCCGCAACCTCAGCTTCCACCTGGGCGTCGAGGAGCGGGCCGGTCTCGAGGAGTTCCACCGCCGGGCGCGCGCCCACGGCCTGATCTCCGAGCTGAAGCCACTGCGATTCGCGGCCGACTAGCCTGACGACGATCGGTCCTTTCAAGCCTGGTTTTTCGGTAGACTCGCGACGCCATGGAGCTCGCCCCTTCCGACCGACCGGTACCCGAGATCCTCGACGACGCGGTTGCCGGACGCCGCATCTCGGCCGGCGACGCCCACACGCTGCTCCTCAAGGGCGACCTGCTGGAGCTGGGCCTGGCGGCCGACGAGGTGCGCAATCGCCTCAACGACCCGGGTGTGGCCACCTACAACATCGACCGCAACATCAACTACACGAACGTCTGCGTCTACAGGTGCCGTTTCTGCGCCTTCTACCGCGAGCCGGGCGACGCGGAGGGCTACCTGCTGCCGCTCCAGGAGATCGGCAGGAAGATCGAGGAGACGTTGGCGCTCAACGGCACCGGCATCCTGATGCAGGGCGGGGTGCACCCGGATCTGCCGCTGTCCTACTACCAGGAGCTGCTGGGCTACATCCGCGAGCGCTACCCGGAGATCCACGTGCACGCCTTCTCGCCGCCGGAGATCAAGTTCGTGGCCAGGAAGGAGCGCCTGAGCTTCTACGAGGTGATCGGGGCGCTCAAGGAGGCCGGGTTGATGTCGATCCCGGGCGGCGGCGCCGAGATTCTCTCGGACGACGTGCGCAAGGAGGTCCTGGCCTGGTCCAAGACCTCGGCCGACGAGTGGATCGACATCATGCGCCAGGCCCACCGCCACGGTCTCAAGACCTCGGCGACGATGATGTACGGCATGGGCGAGGGACTCGAGCCGCGGGTCGAGCATTTCCAGCGCATCCGCGATCTGCAGGACGAGACCGGCGGCTTTACCGCCTTCATCTCGTGGACCTTCCAGCACGACCACACCGACATGGCGGAAGTGCCCGAGACCTTCGCCCACGAGTACCTGACGACCCTGGCGGTGTCGCGGCTGTTCCTCGACAACGTCCGCCATCTGCAGTCGAGCTGGGTGACCCAGGGCAAGAAGATCGGCCAGCTGGGGCTCAAGTTCGGGGCTGACGACATGGGCTCGAT
>CALZJC010000449.1 GCA_945787525.1 Thermoanaerobaculia bacterium
CAGATACGGCTGCTTGCCGGCGGGTGTGCGGCGCCACTCGAAGAAGCCGTCGGCCGGCACCAGGCAGCGGCGGCGGCGAAAGCTGGATCTGAACGCCGGTTTGTCGGCCACGCTTTCGGAGCGGGCGTTGATCATCCGGTTGCCGATGCCCGGTTCCGCCGCCCAGTAGGGCACCAGGCCCCAGCTCAGGCAGAGCAGCGACCGCCGGCCGCCGGCGAGCCGCACCACGGCGCTCTCCTGCGTCGGGGCGACGTTGTAGCGCGGGGTGAGGCGCGGCACCGTATCGAGCTCGAACAGCTCGGCGACGGCCGCCCCCGGCGTTGACAACGTGTAGCGGCCGCACATGGCTCGATCGCTTTCTACCACGGGCCGCGGTTCGCATCGCCGGCCGGCTCATCCGCGGCCGCGAGGTCGGCTGTAGAATGTGTCCTCGATGACGCCGCCGGCCGCACAGACTCCCGCCGAGACGGCTTTTTCCGCCGCGAGCGTGCGGCTGACTCCCGGCAAGCGGATCCTGTTCCTGACCAAGGATCCCGAGTTGATCCGCCGCCAGCTGGCCGGAGAGCTCGACCTGTCGATGGCCGAGCTGTCGGTCGCCGATCTGCTCGACGACATCAACACCGACGCCATGACGCCGGCCTGGGTCTGCTTCAGCCACCGGCCCGAGGACATCGCCCGCGATGCCTACGCCGGGCTGATTGTCGACGGCGAGCGCCTCTTCCCGCACGAGGCGCTGCTACGCGGCAATTTCGAGGTGATCGTGTCGGGCTACCGCAAGGGGGTCGGCAGCTCGCGCGAGACGGCGGTGCAGGCCGAGAAGTGGTGCGGCATCCGCATCGCCATCGCGGCGTCCTTCGCGCCGATCCACGCCGCCAACAACATCAACCAGGGCGTCCTGATGGGCGACCACGAGCTGCTCTCGCGTCTCGAGGCCGGCGCGGCGCTGCCCCTCGAGGCGTTCTGCCGCGATCTCGATCCGGTCCGGCGGCAGGTCGTGCGGTACGGCGGGCTGTTCCCGTTCGCCAAGGCGCTGGCGCGGGGCGAGGTCGAGCTGTCGCGGCCGGCGAGCGGCCCGCGACCGATGACCATGGCCGAGAAGATCCTCGCCAGGCACCTGCCCGGCGACGAGCCGGCCTGGGTCGAGCCCGGCGACTCGGTCGTGGTGCAGGTGGACGGCGGCTACAGCCACGAGTTCACCACCGCCCAGGTGCATTACTTCCTGGAGCGCGAATTCGGACCGGAGTACCGGGTGAGCGACCCACAGCGGTTCGCGGTCTTCGAGGACCACCTGATCTACGCCGACGAGGTGCCCAAGATGCGCCCCTTCGGCGACAAGATCGAGCTTCTACGGCAGCTGCAGCGCGAGTTCCAGCGCCGCACCGGCGTGCAGGACTTCTCGGCCCGCGACGGCGTCTCGCCCGGCATCTGCCACGAAGTAGCTCGTCAGAGGCTGATCTCGCCGGGTGACTTCATCCAGGCCACCGACAGTCATACCTGCATGGGGGGCTGCAACAACGCCCTCGCCTGGGGCGTCGGCGCGACCGAGTACGCCAACCTGGTGCACTCGGGCCTCACCGCGGTCGAGGTGCCGGAGTCGATCCGCTTCGAGCTCGTCGGCAGCCTGCCGATCGGCGTCACCGCCAAGGATCTGATGCTGCACATCCTGCTCGACTTCGCCCGGCCCCAGAAGACCCTCAAGCGGGTGATGGAGTTCACCGGACCCGGTTTGGCCTCGCTATCGATGGACGAGCGCGCGACGCTCACCAACATGGCCACCGAGTGCTCGGCGCGCACGGCGATCGTCGAGGCCGACGAGGCGACCTTCGAGTGGATCGCCAGGCGCCGGCCGGAGCTCGATGTCGAGGCACTGCGCCGTGCCGCGGTGCGGCCCGACGCCGGAGCGATCTACGCCGGTGGCGTGCACACGATCGACCTGGCGGCCATGCGGCCGATGGTGGCCCATCCGGGCGATCCCGATCGCGGCGTCCCTTCGGACCCGACCAACGGCGCTTTTATCGATGAGCTCGGCGACGTGGCCATCGACATCGCCTATGGCGGCAGCTGCACGGCGGGCAAGATCGACGACCTGATCTTCTACCACCGGGTGGTGCGGGAGGCCGCCGACGCCGGGTTGCGGGTGGCTGAAGGGGTCGATTTCTTCATCCAGTTTGGCTCTCTCGAAGTCGAAACGTACTGCCGCGAGCACGGCTTTCTCGACACCTTCGCCCGCGCCGGGGTGCAGGTGATCCAGCCCGGCTGCGGCGCCTGCATCGGCTGTGGCCCCGGAGTCTCGCACAGCCAGGACCAGGTCACCGTCTCGGCGATCAACCGCAACTACAAAGGCCGCTCGGGGCCGGGCCGGCTCTATCTGGCCTCGCCGCTGACGGTTGCCGCATCTGCCTTCACCGGCAAGATCACCGCCTACCGCCCGGGCATGTTCCAGCGGCGGGCAGTGGCCGGCTGAGCCGCGGTCCGGAGAGACAGCTGAGCACGCCCGAGCAGTTCGCCCTCGCGGCCGTCGCGAGCCGTGACGGCCGGCCCGAGAGCTGGCACTTCGCCGCTGCCGCGGTGGCGACGCCGGAGGGCCGGCTGGTCGCTTCGCTCGGTGATCCGGAGCTCGAGGTCTTCCTGCGCTCGAGCGCCAAGCCGTTGCAGGCGATGCCGCTGGTGGCTGCCGGCGGTTGCGAGAGCTTCGGCCTCGAGCCGGCCGACCTGGCGCTGATCTGTGCCTCGCACGGCGGTACCGTCGAGCATCTCGAGCGCGTGTCGGGGCTTCTCGAACGGGGCGGTTTCACGGTCGAACATCTGCTCTGCGGGCCGCACACGCCGCTCGACAAGGCGGTGGGAGAGCGGCTGCGCGAGCGCGGCGAGGCGCCCACGCGGCTGCACAACAACTGCTCGGGCAAGCACGCCGGCATGCTGCTCGCCTGCCGGATGCTGAATCTGCCGGTGGCCGCCTACCTGGCGCCGGAGCACCCGCTTCAGCAGCTGGTTCTGACCGAGGTGCGCCGTTTCTCGGGCATTGTCGGG
>CALZJC010000450.1 GCA_945787525.1 Thermoanaerobaculia bacterium
CGCCTTCGCCCTCCTGGCGGCAGTCCTGTCCCTGCCGCTCCTGGCCTCAGCGAGCGCCGGCGGCGCCGAGTTCGGCGCGCCGCAGATTCTCGTCCATCCTGACGCTCAGGGCGTTGAATTTCCTGACGCTCAGGGCGTTCAATTCGGTCAAGCGATCGCCATCGACCGGAACACCCTGGCGATCAGCGGCCGGACGGCTCTCGGCGGGGGCAAGCACCGCGACCAGGTCTTCATCTATCAGAGACTCGAGACAGACCCCACCCAGTGGCGGCTCACCCAACGGCTGGCCCGGGTTGGCGGCGAACGGCTAGCCCTGGACGGCGACATCTTGGCGGTCGGCGGCGCCGCCGGAGGTGCTGTCCGCGTCTTCGAGCGCGGCTTCGACGGGGTCTGGCTCCGTCGCAGCACTCTCAGGCCCAGGTCCTCCAGAGGGTTTGACTCGCTGGCGCTCGACGGCTCTCGGATCGCCATTGGCCTCGGCCGCCTCGGAAAAGTGCTGATATTCGAGCGTGACCAGACGGTGCTACGCCGTTGGGGGCTGGCCGCTACTCTGGAGGGAAGAGTCGCTTCACGCCTGCTCAGGGAGTCCTCGCGGCAGCTCGATCCCGACGGCCCCCCGCCCGGTTTCGGCTATCGGGTCGCCCTCAGTGGTGACCGGCTCGTTGTCGGCAGTACCCACGGTATCTGTTGCGGCAAAGGAGGCCCGAGCGCCGGCATCTTCATCTTTCGGCGCGACGGCAAGGCACCCAGGGGCTGGAGTCAGCTCCACAACTTGGCGGTCCCCGGGCTACGGGGAACCCCGGAGGAGCTCTACGGCCCGGACGAGATCGTCGAGTTCGGGCGGTTCGTCTCTCTCTCGGGACCGTTCCTGCTGGCCGGGGAGGGCTTGGAGGACACCTCCTCGCCCCGGTTTGTCACCAAGAGGACGCGGATGCACGTCTACGAGCAGAACCACCGTGGTGCCGACGCCTGGGGGCGCCGCAGGGAGCTGCGGCGAGGGCAGCGGACGGACGACTTTCATCTCCCGCTGGCCGCGGTCGTCCGTGGCAACACCGCGGCAGTAGCCGAGCGAGCGATGTATGGAGGCTTCGTGCTCGGCGTCTTCGAGCACGACTACCCGGCCCGGGATCGCTGGGGGCTCAAAGCGCGCCTGCACTCGGGTTCCGAGGATTTCGACGTCGGCACGAAGGTGGCTCTGGGGCCCCGTGAGCTGGTCCTGGGCGGTGCGTTCTGGCTGGACAAGGTGCTGATCTTCCCGCGCGCACCGATCGTTGCGGATGACTTCGAAGGCGGAGCACTGGCCGCCTGGCGTGACACGCAAGGGGCGGTGGAGGTCGTCAGCCCCGGGCTCGCGGGCAGCGACTCGGCCCTCGCCGTGGAGCTTGGCAGCGGGGTGAGCTTCGTGGCCTCGAATCGCCCGCGTCGTGAGCCCTCGGTGTCGCTCCGCTTCTCTCTTCTCGCGAATCAGGTGAATCTCGGGCGAGAACGGGTCCAGATCCTCCGCCTCGATGCCGGCCGGCCGGCGCTGCGCTTGTCGCTCGAAGAGAGCAACGGCGGCCCGTGGTACAACGCCGCGCTGGAGATCCGCCAGCCCGACGGCGGCTGGCGGCGATTGGCCCGACCACGGATCCTGCCCGACCGCGAGGCCGTCATCGAGATCGAGTACAGCGCCCCAACGGCCAGCGGGGCCAGGGACGGTGCGGTCCGCTTCGAGGTAAACGGCCGTCTGATCCGGTGGGCGCAAGATCTCGGCCTCGACCGAATGTTGATCGGCCGGGTCGTGCTGGGGCTACCGGCGGGCTCGCCACCGGCGGCGAGCGGCAGCTTCCTCGTCGACGGCTTCGAGATGCATCGTTAACCGCTCCGGTCGGTGGCGTCCGCCATCGCCGGCTCGCTCTCGACCCATTCAGGCCGCCGCCAGGCGTGCTCGCGCCCGGCTATCGCCAGCAGCCCGTGCGCCGCCAGCTGCCGGTCGAGCTCGTCGAGCAACCGGTGCTGGCCGCGGATCACCCCCAGGTTGAGGAACAGCTCGCGCGCCCCGCCACCGCGCGGCTTGAGCACCACCAGCCGCAGCGACTGCGTGCCGGTCCGCGGGGCGCTGGCCAGGACGCGCTCCCAGGGGACCCGTTTGGGCCGAAAGGTGTGCAGCGGCTGATAGGAGATCGCTTCGCCGTCGACCTCCACCGCCGCCAGCCCGGCCGTCCACCAGACCTTGAGCAGGGTGAGCCAGAAGAGCAGGCCATAGCCGGCCAGCACGCCGAACGCGCGGCCCAGCGGGGCGCTGCCCGGGGTGCGGAACAGCCACGCCACGAGGCCCAGCAGCGCCACCACCCCGACGCCCCAGATCATCGCCCGGCGACAGGTTGAGCGGACCCAGGGTCGGAACGGATAGCGGCTCGCCGCGGGCGTGTCGTTCACCGGCGGGATCCTCTCACGTTGAACGTCTTCAGGACCGGCGGATGGCATCAGCCGACAGGGGCCGCCGGGTCCCGGTGCCGGTATCGGTCTCGCGCCTCTTCAGCTGAAGGTGCGGGCGATCCAACCGCCCACGAGGTGGGTGAGCACCACCACCACGACGGCGATCGTCAGGTGCTCTGCGATCGCCCGCCAGGGCGAGGCTCCCTGGCCTACGGCCAGCCGGTAGCTCAGCCAGGCGAGCAAGGCGAACGCCCAGATCACGCTGGCCAGCACCGCTGCCGGCAGCTCGAGGGTGAACAGCGGCACCAGGAAGCTGAGGCTGGTCACCAGCTTGGTGATGAAGGTGGCTCCCGAGGCGGCCCAGATCTGCTGCGGGGTGTGCTGGTTCTCGGACTCTTCGTGCACGTGCATGCCGAGGGCGTCGGACAGGGCATCGGCGATCGCGATCGTGAAGATGCCGCCAACCACGGCCAACTTGGAACGGGTACCGGCATAGAGACCGACGATCAGACCCAGGGTCGTGAGCACGCCCGAGGTGAGGCCAAAGCTGGCGCCGGTGCGGAACGCCTCTCTCATCTGGCAACGACGCCCA
>CALZJC010000451.1 GCA_945787525.1 Thermoanaerobaculia bacterium
CGCCGGCGGCGCTGCTCGAGCCGTTCCGCAAAGAGGAGCGTTGATGCTGGACCTGCTGATCCGCGGCGCCAACCTGCCCGACGGACGGCGCGATCTGGACATCGCCGTCGCCGGCGGCCGCATCGTCGAGGTAGCCCCGGGCATCGAGGGTGAGACGGCCCGGGAGATCGACGCCGCCGGCTGCCTGGTCACGCCGCCGTTCGTCGACAGCCACTTCCACCTCGACTCCACCCTGAGCCTCGGCCAGCCGCGGATCAACGCCAGCGGCACTTTGCTCGAGGGCATCCAGCTGTGGAGCGAGCTCAAGCCCCATCTCACCGTCGAGTCGGTCAAGGACCGGGCGCGGGAGCTCTGTCACTGGGCGATCGCCCGCGGCACGCTGGCCATCCGCAGCCATGTCGACGTCTGCGACGAGCGTCTGGTCGGCGTCGAGGCGCTGATCGAGCTGCGAGAGGAGATGAAGCCCTGGATCGACATCCAGCTGGTCGCCTTCCCGCAGGACGGCCTCTACCGCTTTCCCAATGCCCCCGATCTCCTCGCCAGGGCGCTCGACAAGGGGGTCGACGTGGTCGGCGGCATCCCCCACTTCGAACGCACCATGGACGACGGCGCCCGCTCGGTGCGCACGCTGTGCGAGCTGGCCGCCGAGCGTGGCCTGCGAGTCGACATGCACTGTGACGAGACCGACGACCCGATGTCGCGCCACGTCGAGACCCTGGCGACCGAAACCCTGCGGCTCGGCATGGAAGGCCGGGTCGCCGGCTCGCACCTGACCTCGATGCACTCGATGGACAGCTACTACGTCTCGAAGCTGATTCCGCTCATGGCCGAAGCCGGCCTGCACGCGGTGCCCAACCCGCTGATCAACATCGTGCTCCAGGGTCGCCACGACGGCTACCCCAAGCGCCGCGGAATGACCCGGGTCAGGGAGCTGATGGCGGCCGGCGTCAACGTCTCCTTCGGCCACGACTGCGTCATGGACCCCTGGTACAGCCTCGGCACCCACGACATGCTGGAGGTGGCGGCGATGGCGCTGCACGTCGGCCAGATGACCGCCCAGGCGGAGATGCCGCTGATGTTCGACGCGGTCACGACCCACGCCGCCCGCACCCTGGGTCTCGAGGGCTACGGCGTGGAGGAGGGCTGCCACGCCGATCTGGTGATCCTCCAGGCCGCCGACCCGATCGCGGCACTGCGCCTCAAGCCCGCCCGGCTGTTCGTGATCCGGCGCGGCGCGGTCATCGCCGAGACCGGCATGGTCCGCAGCCGGCTGCGCCTCGCCGGCGAGGAGCTCGAGATCGACTTCACCCGCGACGAGACGTCGTGAAACGACCCGTGGCGGGCCGCTCGAGAATCAGCCGGCCGAAGGCTCCACGTCGCGGGTGATCTGGACGTCGAGCCGTGAGCTCACCTCGGAGGCGACGGTGAAGCCGTCCGCCAGTAGCGCGGCGCGGCAGCGATCCATCACCTCTCCCTTCACCCGCAGGCCGTTGTAGCCCTCGGCGAAGGTGTTGACCCAGTACGAGACCTCGATCTCGACCACCGCCGCGGTGAGGCCGGTGACGTTCGCGGCCGGCGGCGGCTCGGCGAGAACGAACTCGACCGCGCCGGTCTCGCGGGCCATCAGCGCACAGGCCGCCCCGACGTCATCACGGTAGTCGAGGCCGATGGTGAAGGAGGGCCGCAACAGCCCGTCACGGGTGAAGTTGACCAGCGAGCTGTTGAAGATCCGGGAGTTGGGGATGAAAATGTCGCGGCCGTCGGCGGTGCGGATATGGGTGTGGCGCAGCTCGATCTTGCGCACCGTGCCCTGGAAGCCATCGGCCTCGATGAAGTCGTCGACGTTGAACGGCCGGCTGAAGGCCAGAAACAGCCCCGACAGCAGGTTCTCGCCGATCTGCCGGAAGGCGAAGCCCAGGACTACGGCGGTGAGGCCGGCACCCGTCAGCAGGCCAGCGGCGACACCTCCGAAGCCGAGCACGTCGAGGGCCAAAGTCAGACCGAACACCACCGCCACCCAGAGCACCAGACGGCGGAAGAAGAGCTGATGGGTCGGGGTCAGGCCGCCCCGCTTGAGCACCAGGCCGAGCCCACGCCCGGCAAACCGGCCGATGAGCACGAACACGAGCAGCACCAGCAGCGCCAACACGGCACGCGGCGCCAGCTCGATGATGCGCTGCCACTGGGCGATGAAGCTGTCGATCAGGCGATCCACGGAGCGGCGACTATACGGCGAAACAGGCTGACGGTATAGCCTCGCCAGCGTTCATCCGACCGCACGGCAGACAGGCATCGGTATCCTGTCGTCGGGTTCTCCGCTACGCTCTCCGCCATGAGCCTGCTGATCCAGAACGGCACCCTGTTGACCGCCACCGGTCGAGCGCGCGGCGACCTGCGCTGCAGTGAGGGGAGGATCGTGGAGGTCGGCGGCGACCTCGAGCCGGCCGGCGAGCAGCTTCTCGACGCCGGCGGCCAGTACGTCTTCCCCGGCGGCGTCGACCCGCACGTGCACATGGCGCTGCCGGTGGCCGGCACGGTCTCGTCGGACGATTTCGAGAGCGGCACCGCGGCGGCCCTGGCCGGCGGCACCACCACCATCGTCGATTTCGTGCACCCCGAGCGCGGCGACGACTTGCTGGCCGCCCTGGCGGCGCGCAAAGAGGAGGCGGCTCGCGCGGTGTGCGACTACGGCCTGCACATGGCCGTCACCTGGTGGGGCGAGGCGCCCCGGGCGGCGATTCGCGGCTGTCTCGAGGCCGAGGGCGTGCCGACGTTCAAGGCCTACATGGCCTACAAGGCCACCGTCGGTATCGACGACGACGAGCTGCTCGAGGCGATGACCGCCATCGCCGCCGGCGGCGGCCGCCTGCTGGTCCACGCCGAGCACGGCGAGGCCACCGAGCACCTGCGCGCCCGCTTCGCCGCCGCAGGCGAGACCGCACCGCGCTTCCATGCCCTGTCCCGACCGCCCGAGCTCGAGGGCGAGGCCACCTGGCGCG
>CALZJC010000452.1:0-1714 GCA_945787525.1 Thermoanaerobaculia bacterium
ACCAGACGAACCCACGCCAAGAGCTCGAGGGCCACTTGCGCCAAGACGATCTTGGCCTCCAACCCGATTCTCGAGGAGTTTGCTTCGACTAACCACGCGATCGCAGAAAGTAGCGCGGGCCTCCAAGCAGAATCAGCCCACCGTTGAGTGAATTCACTGAAGAGATTGGGCAAATCGATCGGCTTTCTCTGCGGCAGCCACGTCAACACGTCTCTGCTCTCGCCGAGTTTCCACGGCGCAAACTGACGCCAAACGATCTCGCCATCAGAGAGTCCTTGGGGAAAGACTGGGCCTGTCCAGGCACACCTGAGGAAGCCGAACCAGAAGTGGAGACAGCGGAGAGTCTCGCGGGCTTCCGAGGCCGTTATCTTGCCCGATTCCGGAGTCCACTCACCCACGTGCGAGATCACGAAGCCAGATTCGCGCTTCACGCGTTTGCGAAGATCAGCTGCCTGGGGAATGGCATCAAGCCGGAAGGTTGACTTGCCAACTGAGGCTTCTAGTCCTGCTCCTGCAGAGGCACCGAGGTAGTCGGGGAAGTTCACGAGGCTGAAGCGCAAGCGATCAAAAGGCGGCTGTCCAACCGAGAGCTCGCCTTGAACTTCACCGCGCACGTGCGAGGACGTCGAACCGATTCTTGCGTGTGTCAGCAGGACAGGAACACGGAATTTCAGATCTCCATCGGCCTCCAGAGCCCAACTGTCGTGCCGAAGATCGACGTGTTGTATCGAGCACGAGCCCTCGAAGGCCACGGCCGTAGACGGCAGCCAGCGGAAGAAAAGATCTGCTTCGAGCTTGCCCTTGGTCTCTCCCGCGAGAACAAAAGGGCCTCTTGCAACGCTTAGAGGTTCACTAAGATCCTTGGTCTCGACGTAAGGCGTCAACGCGCCTGGGCAGCTGCCCGAGTCTTGCGGCATGGTCCGCTAGTCTGACCTCTGTTGGCAGTGACTCTGAACTCCCTACCGAGATCTTATCGGGCGCGGTTTTGGCAACGCCGTTGGTGACACCGCGGTTCGGCGAGTGGCCCAGGCCCCCCTCCAGAACGAGATTGAGCTACACCAAGATCTAAGCCAGGCATGGCGTGGAGAACGAGGTCGGTCGAGAGCTCGAGGATTGTGAATCCCCGTTCGTCGAGCCGTTGCTGGCGAGTCAGCCCTGCCGGCGTTAGCTCAGACCTCGCTCGATAACGGGGTCGGGGGCGACCGGCAGCCTGCCGGAGAAGCCGAGCCTGCCTTCCTTGAAGAGGAGCAGGCCGGGCCGGTGATCGATCGGGTAGACGGTGGAGAAGGCACCGTCGGCGTCAATCCCGCGGATCACCGGCCGGCTCTGCCTGCGGCGAAGGCTGCCGTAGGGCCAAGAAAGCTAGGAGTTCATTGGGCGGATGAGTTTCCGATAGGCACAGGCACCTTTCGCCGCAACAGGTGACAGGGCTCAGCCCGCCGGGGCGGAGACCGTCTGCTTCAGCTCCTCGGTCCAGTTTGGCACGTACACGATGCGGACCGGGGCAGTGTCCTCGGAGGCGTACCTCACCATGAAGATGCGCTGGCCGTCGGGAGAGACGGTGAAGTTCGCTTCCCTAGCCTTGAGGAAGTCCAACTCGAAAAGGCGCCGGGGCGGCCCAGCTGAGAGCCTGGGGCCGAGCTTGACCGGAGCAGCGCAGATCGTCTCTTCGCAGCGGTAGAAGATCTCGTCCCCATCCGGGCTCCAGTGCGGA
>CALZJC010000452.1:1761-4744 GCA_945787525.1 Thermoanaerobaculia bacterium
CTGGCCCCGGATAGGGGCGAGCGTAGATCTCCCGGGCGCTCCCGTCCCAGACCGCGTAGGCGATCCACCTGCCGTCGGGAGAGAATTCGCCGCCGCCCCAGTAGCTGACCTGGGTGCCGAGAAAGGAGGGTGGTGCGGGGTCGCCAGAGAGGTCCAGGGCCATAAGGTACCACTGGCCTGGTTCCCTCATGCGCAGGATGAGAAGCGTACGGCCATCGGGTGAGATGGAGGTCGGGTAGTCCCACTTCGGGCCGGTCGTCAGTTGCTCGGGGGCTCCAGAGCCATCGGCGGCAACGCGAAAGACCTTCATGGCACCTTTCCGGGCGGCGCTGTAGATGATCGACGCGCCGTCGGGCGTCCAGACGGGAGCTAGGTCCTTGAACGCTCCGTCCGAGGTCAGTCGCTCCCAGAGGTTGCGAGCCGGCTCGTAAGCCCACAGGTCCATCTCTTCAAGGCCGGACGCCACCAACACCGCGAGGCGCTGGCCATCGGGGGAGGGGACGGGGCGGTCGACGTAGGGTGCCCGCCGCTCGACGAGAGGCAAGAGCCTCCCCTGCCGGTCGACCTGCACCAGCCTGGCGTCCCGCACCCTCGGAGCTCCCGGGTTGAAGACGAGCGCTCCCGTCCGGGCTAGGTCGTAGGCGACGAAGTAGCTGCCTCTGTAGAAGTAGACATCGTCCAGCACCGGCTGCGGCTCGCCAGTGAGTTCCCGCTGCTCGAGATCGAAGGGGGCGGCGTAGAGAGTCCCCAGGCGGCTGAAAACGAGGTTCCCGTCGGCGTAGCGGGGATAGGTGCCCCCGCGGAGGAGAGTGCGCTGCTCACCAGTCTCCAGGGAGAGCACGGCGATCTCGTGATTCGCTTCGCCGATGCCGCGATGCACGAGGAAGAGTGCCGCCCGCCCGCCGGGCAGGTGGTGAGGCCAGTAGTGCGTCAGTTCCCAATCGCCCGCCTCTGGAGTCGTCACTACCGCGGGCTCTCCTCCCTCGGCCGAGATGCGCAGTAGCCCTTCGCCGGAGGAGAAGAGGATCGTATTGTCCTCTCCCCAGCTCGCGCCCCGGAGGTCGGGGGCCTCGCAGATGAGCAGGGGCTCACCTCCTGCGAGCGGCACCTTGCGGATGGCGCCACGGGAGTGGAAGCCCAACCAGCGGCTATCCGGCGAGAAGAACGGGTTCCAGGCGTACTCCGTGCCGGGCACCGATTGGGCCTGGACCTCTTTGATCGCACGCAGGTACAGCTGTGGCGGGGCAGAAGGGTCTTCGGGACGATTCCCTCGGAAGGCAACCCACTCCCCGTCGGGCGAAACGGCCAGGGTGGCGGGGGCGCTGCTCCCCGACATCAGCACCCCGGGCGGAGGATCCAGATCAAAGCGTCGAATCGGAGGAGGGACCGGCTCGGGACGGGTCCATAGCCAGCCTGCAACACCCAGGGAGCCCGCGAGGGCGACGCTCGCCAGGGTCCAGATCACTCCCTTCAGGAGGGCAGAGCGCACGACAGCCTCTAGCAGCTGGCTTTGCGGACCGAGCGCAGGCTCCCCCATCGCTTCCTCCAGCTCGATCCGCGCGTCGGCGACGTCGTGGAGCCGCCGCTTCGGGTCCTTCTCCAGGCAGCGACGCAGGACGCTACGAGCCAGGGCAGGAGTCGACTCTGGCAGACGCTCCCAGTCGGGCTCTCCCTCCAGTATGGCCGCGAGCGTGTCGCTGCCAGTCGGCCTCGAGAAGGTCCGCTCTCCAGTCAGCATCTCGTAGAACACGCAACCGAACGCCCAGATGTCGGACTGCTTGCCCGCCTCCTTGCCCTTGACCTGCTCCGGGCTCATGTAGACCGGCGTGCCGAGGATCTGACCGGCCTGGGTCATCGGCTGGGTCAGAGTGGGCGAGAGGCTCGGGTCGGCTTCTTGAACTTCGGGTCTGAGCGCTTTTGCAAGGCCGAAGTCCAGCACCTTGGCCTTGTCGTCCTTCCCGATCATGATGTTCCCGGGCTTCACATCTCGGTGGATGACGTCCGCCTCGTGGGCCGCCTCCAAGGCCTCGGCGATCTGCCGCGCCAGCTCCAGGGCTTCCTGGACGGGGAGCGGGCCTTTGGCGAGTCTCTCGGCGAGCGTCTTGCCTTCGACCAACTCCATGACGAGGAATCGTCGGTCCTCGACCTCCTCCAGACCGTGGATCGTAGCGATGTAGGAATTGTTCAAAGAAGCCAGGAGCCTGGCCTCGCGCTCGAAGCGGGCCAGGCGCTCGGCGTCCTTGGCGAACTCCTCGGGTAGCGCCTTGATCGCCACCTTGCGCTTCAGGCGGGTATCCCTGGCCCGATAGACGACACCCATTCCCCCAGCCCCGATCTCGTCGAGGATCTCGTAGTGGGCGATCGTTTTGGCGAGCATCACGGGCTAGCCAGAGCGTGGGACAAGTCGCCGTCTGGAAACCCCGTCATTCTACTCCTTCAACCCGAAGCCCGGCGCGACTCCTCGCATCCCTCCAGAAGACGTGCGGCGCCCGAGATCTCGTCCAGCCTGAGATCCTGACCCCACGACCCCTTGGTCAAGAGGAAGGCGACGACATGACGCCTTCCGGGCGAAAGAGCGCCACGTCTGATCCACAACTCTTGACAGTTGCTCGAAGTGGAGGCATTAGTGCTCTACCTGATGGCGACGAAGCGTGATCTTGACGTGCTCCCTGGCCTGATGCGATGAGGATTGTGAATCCCGTGTTCGAAGCTCGAGTGGCCACGCGAAGGATCAAACGACGGCCGGTTGCCTACCGGCGGGCGCGATCCGCGTGCGCAGGTGGAGCTGCCGGCGTTCTCGCCGACTCGAAGAAGTCCAGCTCGCACCGCATGGCGTAGCGGTAGGCGATGCCGACGCTATCGGTGTCCTGCCCCATTTCGTCGAGAAGTGTCTCAAGCCGGCAGGCCAGCTCCTCGAACTCGAGGCTCGAGTAGGTCTCGATCCAATCGCGGTACGGGTTGTCTTCCTGTGCGGGGGCGAGGC
>CALZJC010000453.1 GCA_945787525.1 Thermoanaerobaculia bacterium
CCGCTTCGGCCTCGACCTGTTCATCAACCTGCGCCCGGTGCGGCCGCTGGATCCGCGGCTCTGCCCGCTCAAGGACAAGCCGGCGGACGCCGTCGATTTTGTCGTCCTGCGAGAGAATACCGAGGGCGCCTATGTCGGCATCGGCGGCAACTTCAAGGAGGGCACCGCCGACGAGATCGCGGTGCAGGAGGAGATCCACACCCGCAAGGGAGTCGAGCGGATCTTGCGGGCGGCGTTCGACCACGCCGTCCGCGCCGGCCGGCCGAGCGTCTGCATGGCCGACAAGTCGAACGTCATGCGCTTCGGCCACGGCCTCTGGCAGCGCTGTTTCGAGGAGGTCGCCGCCGACTACCCGGAGATCGAGCCGCGCCACCTGTACGTCGACGCGCTGACGATGCAGATGATCCGCAAGCCGGAGCAGTTCGACGTCATCGTCACCAACAACATGTTCGGTGACATCGTCACCGACCTGGGGGCGGCGCTCGAGGGCGGGCTGGGCATGGCGGCTTCGGCCAACCTGCATCCGGGGCGCACTTCGATGTTCGAGCCGGTGCACGGCTCGGCGCCCAAGTACGCCGGGACCGGCAGCGCCAACCCGATGGCCGCGGCGCTCACCGTTGCGCTGATGCTCGACGATCTGGGCCACACCGAAGCGGCGCAAGGCATCGAGGCGGCGGTCGTGCGGGCGCTCGGCGAGGGGGTCACCACCCAGGATCTGGGCGGTTCCGCCCGCACCGGTGAGGTCGGTGACTTCCTGGCGCGGACGGTGGCCAGCGCCGCGCCGCAGCCGGTCTCCTGAGGGTCCAGCGCGGGCTCGTCGAGGGCGTCGAGGGCACGGGGCGCGGTCCGTATAATCGGCCCATCGAGCCATGTCGCTCACCGAATCCGAGCTGATCTACGACTGGAACCTCGCCGGCGGCGATGAGCCGCGCCCGGCCCGCGGCAAGGTCGAGCTGGACGACGAGACCCTGCGCGACGGCTTGCAGTCGGCGTCGGTGAGGTCGCCGGCGATCGGCGACAAGCTGAGGATCCTGCACCTGATCGCCGAGCTGGGCATCGAGTCCGCCGACCTGGGGCTCCCCGGGGCCGGACCGCACGTGGTGCGCGACGTGACCCGCCTGGCGCGCGAGATCGCCGATCAGCGGCTGCCCGTCGAGCCCAACTGCGCCGCCCGCACCGTCGCCCGCGACATCCAGCCGATCATCGACATCGCCGAGCGCACCGGCATCGCCATCGAGGTCTGCTGCTTTCTCGGGTCGAGCCCCATCCGCCAGTACACCGAGGTCTGGGAGATGGACCGGCTCCTCAAGCTGACCGAGGACGCCGTCGGCCTGGCGGCGCGGGCCGGCATGCCGGTGATGTACGTCACGGAGGACACCACCCGCGCCCGACCGGACGATCTGCGGCGGCTGTACACGGCGGCAGTGGAGGCTGGCGCGCGGCGCGTCTGCATCGCCGACACGGTGGGCCACGCCACGCCGGACGGAGCGCTCAGCCTGGTGCGTTTCATCCGCCAGGTGGTCGATGCCACCGGCGAGCTGATCGGCGTCGACTGGCACGGTCACCGTGACCGCGGGCTGGCGGTGAGCAACTCGCTGGCGGCGGCGGCGGCCGGAGCCGACCGGCTGCACGGCACCGCGATCGGCATCGGCGAGCGGGTCGGCAACACGCCGATCGACCAGCTGCTGGTCAACATGCAGCTGATGGGCTGGATCGATCGCGACCTGTCGCGGCTGCCCGACTACTGCAAGCTGGTGGCCGAATGCACCGGCGTGCCGATACCCGACAACTACCCGGTGGTCGGGCGCGACGCCTTTCGCACCGCCACCGGGGTGCACGCCGCGGCGATCATCAAGGCCCGCGCCAAGGGCGACGACTGGCTGGCCGACCGCATCTACTCGGGCGTGCCCGCCAGCCTGGTGGGGCGTCGCCAGGAGATCGAGGTGGGCCCGATGAGCGGCCGTTCCAACGTCATCTGCTGGCTGCGGGATCGCGGTCTGGAGCCGGCGGACGAACTGGTCGACGCTATCTTCGCTCGCGCCAAGAGGGCCTCGTGCGTTCTGGAGGAGGCCGAGATCCGCCAGATCTGCGCCCGCTTCGCGGCGCCGCCGGCCGGCCGCGACGTTTGAGCGGCGCCGAGCAGACCGACGAGCTCTGGCGGCGCCTCGTCGGCCGCTATCTCGAGTCGCTGATCCTCGAGCGTGGCCTGTCGCCACGCACGGTGGACGCCTACCGCAACGATCTCGAGCGCTACGGTCGCGGCGCCGAGGCCACGGGCCGCGACCCCGCGCGGGCCACGCCAAAGGAAGTGGCGGCGCATCTCGCCGCCCTGCGCCGCCAGGGGCTGGCGGCGCGCAGCGTGGCTCGTCACCTGGTGGCTCTGCGCGGCTTCTACCGCCATCTGGTTCAGCTCGGCGAGCGCCTCGACGACCCCACCGCCGGTCTGTCGCCCCCCAGACAGATGCGCAAGCTGCCCCGGGTGCTGCGCGAGAGCGAGGTCGATGCGCTGCTGGCGGCGCCCGACTCGGCGACGCCGCTGGGCCGGCGCGACAAGGCGATGCTCGAGACGCTGTACGCGACCGGTCTGCGGGTGAGCGAGCTGATCGGTCTCGAGCTGGCGCAGCTGCGGCTCGACGTCGGTTTCTTGCTGGCCTGGGGCAAGGGCGGCAAGGAGCGGGCGGTGCCGGTTGGGGAGCAGGCCGAGGGCTGGCTGCGCGGCTACCTTCAGGAGACCCGGCCGCAGCTCGTCGAAGGCCGCCACGAGGTGGTCTTCGTCAACCATCGGGGCTCGCCGCTGAGCCGCCAGGGCTGCTGGAAGATCATCGCCGCCTACGGCCGGCAGGTCGGTGTGGCCCGGCTCTCACCCCACATTCTGCGACACAGCTTCGCCACCCATCTGCTCGAGCACGGTGCCGACCTGCGGGCGGTGCAGATGATGCTCGGACACGCCTCCATCTCGACCACGCAGA
>CALZJC010000454.1 GCA_945787525.1 Thermoanaerobaculia bacterium
AACGGCGGCTCGGAGCCCAGGTCGTCGGCCAGGTGCTTGGCCCACAGCACCGAGCCGTCGGCGACGTCGAGGGCCACCAGTTGGCCGCGTGGACCGAGGGCGAATACCCTGCCGTCGGCCAGCGCCGGTGTCGCGATCGGGCCGTCGTGGGAGCCGGTATGGCCGGCATGGGCCTCACCGATCGCGTGCTGCCACAGCTCCTGGCCGGTTGCTGGGTCGAAGGCGGCGATGATGTCGCTGGCGCCGCTCTGAAAGGCGGCAACGAGCCGCTCGCCATCGGCCACCACGACGGGGTAGCCGGCGCCGAGCTGGCGCTGCCAGGTGACTTCGAGTCCCTCGATCTCGCCCTCGAAGAGGCGCGCGGCGCGCACCGCGCCGTCGTGGCCGGGGCCGCGCAGTCCGGGCCAGGCGGTGGTCTCCGCCGCCGCCAGCGGGTGGCCGGCCGGGAGCAGGGCCAGGGCACAGGCGGCCGCGAGCAGGAAGCGGGCAGGGTGGTGTCGCATATCGATCTCTCCGGTTTCTTGGGGTCGGGGCGGAACGCCCCTCGGTGCGGGCGGAAACGCCGAGATCGTAGCATCGCGTAACCGACCAGCCGAGGCGCCGGCTGCCGAGACCGCTGTCGTGCGACCGACCGGATCTCCGCCACGGGCTGCGAGTCGCCGAGTGCCGCAGCGCGGCGCTAGAATGAGTGGACGATTTGCAGGGGAGGTCGATTCCCATGACAGCCAGACGCGGTTTCGGTGACCGCTCGACCAGCTCTCTGGTCGAGCGGCAAATGCGGAACTGGGAGCTGGCCCGCTCCCAACGCTACGCGGAGAGCGAGAGGCGGCCGGCAGAGGTGCAGGAGTTCATCTGTGTCTCGCGCATGGTCGGTGTGGACGACCAGGCGGTCACCCGGCCGCTGGGCAAGCGACTCGGCTGGCCGGTTCTGGATCGCGAGCTTCTGGAGGCGATGGCCGGTGACGACAGCCTGCGCCAGCGGATCTACCGCACGATGGATCAGCGCGATCTGGGCTGGTGGGAGACGGCGGTGCGGGCGGTCATGGATGGCGAGTATGTGCGCAACGACTACTTCCACCGGCTCTCGGAGACCGTGCTCTCGCTTGGCCGGCAGGGCTCGTGCATTTTTGTCGGCCGTGGTGCCGATCTGCTGCTGCCTCGGAACCACGGTCTGCGGGTTCGGTTGGTGGCGCCGCGTGATGCCAGGGTCCGCTCGTTCGTCGAGGCGCGGAAGATGAAGCCGGCGCAGGCCATCGCCGAGATGGACCGGACCGAGCGCCAGCGCGCGGCGTTCATCCAGGGTCACTTCGGGGTCGCCGCCGACGATCCGCTGCGCCACGACCTGGTGATCAGCCTCCAGGAGGCGACACCCGAACAGGCGGTGGAGCTGATCCTGGCGGCACGCCGGATCCTGCGCGGCGAAAGGGCCTGAGACCCGTCAGGTCGCCCCTCGGGCCGCTGGCGACATCGGCCCAGAGCGTGCTGCGGCTCGCCGCGTGTGAACTTTTCCCTAGCCGCCGGGGCGGCCGGAGGGCATTCTGTGGGCGTCCGGGCCGACCACAGGGAAAACCCCCAACCAGGAGATCGCCAATGTCCATCGCTCCGACCAACGCAGCGCAGTCTGCCGTCCTGACCTGTGCTGGCTCCGGCGCTTCGACCCGAGACGACAGCGCCGCCGCCGCCCGCCAGGCGGTGGCGGCTGCCCGCGAGCAGCTGGGCGGTGCCACGCCCGCCTTCGGCTTCCTGTTTGCCGGTCCGAAGCACGATCTGCCGAGCCTGGTCACCGCGGCCACGGCCGAGGCCGGGGGGGCCGACTTCCTGGCCTGCTCGACCGCCGGCGAGTTCACCGAGGCCGGACCGACCCACGACGGCGTCGCCGTCTTTCTAGTCGCTTCGGACCTGTTGAGCCATCATATGCGCTTCGCCGGCGGAATGAAGGCCGATCCGCAAGGCGTGGCGACGGCGCTTTGTCGGGATTTCGGTGAGCTCAAGGCAGCCGCTTTCGCCCACGACCGGCTGCGCTCCACCACTGTGCTGCTGACCGACGGCCTGGCCGGCACGGGCGAGCAGACGCTCGAGGCCCTGTCCGAGGCGACCGGCCCCTTCCAACAGATTGTCGGCGGTGCCGCCGGCGACGAAGGCGGCTTCGTGGCCACCGGTGTCGCGGCCGGCGAGTCGGCCGGCGAGGATGCCGCGGCGGCCCTGCACATCTTCGGTGCCCAGGCCTGGGGCGTCGGCATCGGCCACGGCCTCGAGCCGGCCAGCGATCCGATGGTCGTGACCCGGGCCGAGGGCAACGTGGTCTACGAACTCGATGGCCGGCCCGCCTTCGAGGTCTACCGGCAGCATGCCCGCCGGCGCGGCGTCGAGCTGACGCCGGAGACTGCCGGCCCCTATCTGCTCGGCAACGAGCTGGGTCTCTACTTCTTCGACAAGGTGGTCAAGGCGCGGGCGCCGCTGACGGTCGGCCTGGACGGCTCGCTGAGCTGTGCGGCCGAGATCCCGCCCGAGTCCACCGTCTGCATCCTCGAGGGAGAGGCCGACAAGATGTTGGCGGCGGCGCGCCACGCCGCCGAGGAGGCGCGCGAGAACCTCAACGGTGCCGAGGCCGCCGGCGTTCTGCTGTTCGACTGCGTCGGCCGCGGCATGATCCTGGGGGATGACTTCCACCGCGAGATCGAGGCCGTGCGCTCGGTCTTCGGCGACGTGCCGCTGGCCGGCTTTCTCACCTACGGCGAGATCGCCCGCTATCGTGGCCGCTTCGGTGGCTGGCACAACACCACGGCGGTGGTGCTCGCCGTGCCGGGGTAGACAGGCTAGCCAGCCTGACCTTCACACCAATCCGCTACGAAACGCCGTAGGTGCCTGAATCTGCTGCGTTACGCTCTGGTCGGGCATCCTCAGCGTGCTTCGAGCACGCCTGCGGTGCCCTTGGTCGCAAGCC
>CALZJC010000455.1 GCA_945787525.1 Thermoanaerobaculia bacterium
TCGGACCCGCACGAGATCGTGCTGGTCGAGGGCACGGTGCCGGTGGACGGCGTCTACAAGCTGCGGGTGACCGAGGAGTTGTGGGAAGCCGCGTTCTTCGACATCGCCCGGCTCTGGGTAGTCGACCACCCGGAGGACCTGACCGTGGCCAGCAGCCTCAAGATCGTGCCCGGCCAGGTAGTGCCGAAGACCGTGATGGCCAGCCGTGGGCTGCGGCCCGTGGCGGCGGCGTGGGATGCTGCCGGGCAGGAGGTCACGGCCCGGGTGAGGCGCCGCGACGAGGTCTACGCCGACGGCTGGCGGCCGAGCCGCTACCAGGGCGTCGCCGCCGAGCCCTGGCGGTTCACGTTCGATCTGGGTGCCGCTCCCGGGACGCCGATCCGGCTGCATCTCGAGGGTTGGATCTTCCCCACCGACGCCAGCCTCAACATGGCCATCGCCCAGCGCGCCGACCTGCCGCCGATCGCCGCGCGGCTCGAGGTCGAGACCGCCGACGGCTGGCAGCCGCTGATGGACCCGATGGGCTTTCCCGCCGGCAAGACGAAGACGATGGTGGTCGACACGCCAACGCTGCCGGAAGGAGCGCAAAAGCTGCGCATCGTCTCCAACCAGTGGCTCTCCTGGGATCGCATCGCCTGGACGCTGGATCCGGCCGACGACGAGCCGCGGGTGGTATCCAAGCTCGAGCCGCGGCTCGCCGATCTGCGCTTCCGCGGCTTCTCGGCGGTGGTCCGCGAGGCGCCCAATGCCCCGCATGCCTTCGACTACGCGACGGTGCGCAGCGAGGCGCCATGGCTGTCGCTCTCCGGCCGTTACACGCGCTATGGCGACATGCTGGAGCTGCTGGAGGAAGTGGATGACCGGCTCGTGATCCTGGCGCCGGGCGACGAGCTGGAGCTGGAGTTCGATGCCGGCTCCCTGCCGCCGCCGCCGAAGGGCTGGCGCCGCAGCGTCTTTCTGGAGAGCTTCGGCTGGGACAAGGACTTCGATCGCAACACCCATGAGGGCCACCGGCTCGAGCCGCTGCCGTTCGCCGCGATGAGCGGCTACCCCTTCGCCGAGGGGGAGAGCTATCCGGATACGCCGTTTCATCGGCAGTACCGGGAGGAGTGGTTGACCCGCGAGGTGGCTCCGGAGATGGCTCTAGCGGCGGACTAGCCTGACCTTCTCACCGATCGTCGTCGCGAAACGTCGTAGGAGCTTGAAGATGCAAGGCTTGCGACCAAGGGCGCCGCAGGCGTGCTCGAAGCACGCTGAGGATGCCCGACTAGAGCGTAACGCAGCAGATTCAGGCACCTACGGCGTTTCGTAGACGATTGGTGAGAAGGTCAGACGATTGGTGAGAAGGTCAGGCTAGTGTAGGAGGCTCCAGGTTGCCGGGAAGGCTCGCCCCGTTGCCGGCTGCCGCGGGGGTCGGCCGCGGATGGCGGAGACTCAGACCCGGCAGAGGCCGAGGCCGTCGGCGGCGCACTGCGCCTCGTAGGCGCGGGACAGCCATTTGAGGAGCACGCCGCCGGCCTCTTCGGGGGTGCGGCCGAAGACCACGATGCCGTCCTCGTGGCCGCCCATGGCCAGGATGCGGATCTCGGGCAGGGCGGTGGAGTCGCAGAGGCGCTGGACGGACAGGGCCATCTCGGGGGTGCCGTAGGGGATGTTGGCGTCGGTGGTGGGGATGCGCAGCTCCCGGGCGCGGCGCCAGACCACCGGGCTGTGCGCGTGCAGCACGCAGCGGATCGCCGGGCTGACGTCGTAGAGCGCCGCGTGGGTCATGGTCTCGGACGAGGGCTCGACGCAGCCGTGGCTCTCGACCCGGTTGCGGTGGTAGTCGTAGCGCTCGATCAGGGCGAACTGGTCGAGGCCGACACAGCGGTCGCCGGCGGTCTGGGTGCCGGTGATGAGAAACGCCCGCCGCCCCCGCCCCGCCCCCGGCGGCCCCACCCGCGCCGAGACGTTGCCGAAACCGTAGCCCTCGTAGCGCCCCGGATCCTGGCCCACCAGCCCGGTCAGCCCGAGGATCTCGCGCCAGGCGATCAGCTTGCAGACCAGCTCACCATGGCGCCGCTCTTCGAGCGGCCGCCTCTGATGCACGGCGCGGAACTTGATGACGCCTTCCTGGGGCACGGGATCGGGCATGACGACGGCTGATTCTAGCGGGCTGAGGCGACAGGCTGGGACTCAACGCAAAGTGGCCGGCCGGCTTGACGGTTTCGGCCAGGCCTCGCTCCGGGCGGCAAGGGGCGGGACCGCTAATGCGATAGGTGCCGGCCCCTTCTGCCGCCTCCTTTCCCCCAGGTCGGCGAGCGTCCCCTTGACCAACCGCAGGCAGAGCCCTCAGCAATCACTGCAGAAGGCCGGCACTAGGCGTCGAGGAGTGGGTCCACCCAGGGGCATCGTAGCCGGCGCGCCTACCACCGCCCGTCCCAGGGCAGCTGCGGTCCGAGCGCCGGTGAAGGAGGCGAGAGCCACCTCCCCGCATTCGGAACCGCTCGAGCCGTCCCCTGGAGGACCCACTCCTCGACGCCTCTTGCCGGCCGGCCCCCACGCGTTGACGGTGCCGCTCCCCGAGTCCTGTCGTCACCCCACCCCGTCAAGTGAGCCTCAGCCCTCCGTAGCGAACCAGTCGAGGAGCTCCTCCACCGGCAACGTGTTCAGCACGTCGCTCTTCTCCAGCCACGCGCGCCGCGCCTGATCGACCCCGAAGCGCATCATGTCCAGATCGTCGACCTTGTGGGCATCGGTCGAGATCACCACCGGCACACCCAACTCGCGGGCCCGCATCAGCTGGGTGTCCCTGAGATCCAGACGATGCGGCAGGCAGTTGAGCTCCATCGCCACCCGGTTCTCCTTGGCGCAGTGCAGCACCTCGTCGAGGTCGAACGAGATCGGCCGGCGCCTGCCGATGAGGCGCGCGGTCGGGTGGGCCAGGATGTTGACCGCCGGGTGCTCGAGCGCCTTGAGGAGCCGCTTCGTCTGCTCGGCGGTCGACAGCTGCAGCCGCGAGTGGATCGCCGCCACCACCAGGTCGAGCTCCTCGAGAACCTCCTCCTCCTGGTCGAGGCCGCCGTCGGCCAGGATGTCGACCTCCTGTGAGCGCAGGATGCGCAGCGGCACGTGCGCCTGGGCCTCCTCGATCTCCCGCCACTGGCGGCGGAGGCGCCTGGCGTCGAGGCCGCCGGCCATCGCCAGCGCCGGGCTGTGGTCGGTGATGGCCAGATAGTCGTAGCCGCGCTTGACGCAGCCGACCAACATCTCGGCGAGCGTGTTCCTGCCGTCCGAGGCGTCGGTATGCATCTGGAGGTCGCCGCGGATGTCGCCGAGCTCGATCAGCCGCGGCAGCTCGCCGGCCTCGGCGGCGGCGAGCTCGCCCCGCTCCTCGCGCAGCTCGGGCGGGATCCAGGGCAGGCCCAGCGCGTTGTAGACCTGCTTTTCCTCGCGGCCGGCGACCATCTCGCCGGCCCAGGGGTCGCGCTCCTTCTCCTCCGCTTCGTCGCTCCCCTCCTCCTCGCGGAAGAGGCCGTACTCCGAGAGCCGCAGGCCGCGGTCGATCGCCCGCTGGCGCAGCTTGATGTTGTGCTCCTTCGAGCCGGTGAAGTAGAGCATCGCCGCGCCGTAGCTCTTGCGCGGCAGGATGCGCAGGTCGACCTCGAGGCCCCCGTCGGGGGGAACGCCGGCGAGGGCGATGCGGCCGCGGGTCGGGCCCGACATCACCACCCGCTCGGCCTGGGGGTACCTGGTGAACCGCTCCATCACCGGCTCGGCCTTGCGGGCCACCGCCAGCAGGTCGACGTCGCCGACCGTCTCGAGCCGGCGGCGGTAGCTGCCGGCGACCTCCAGCCGCTGGACCTGCCTGGCCTCGCCGAGGTAGTCGAGCAGCGGCGCCACCAGCCGCTCGGCGTGAGCCAGGAGCACCCGCTCGCCGGCGCTCGACCGGCGCCGCTCGATGGCGCGGAGGACCTTCTCCTGGCTGGCCTCGCCGAAGCCGTCGAGCTCGGCCACCTTGCCGGCCCTGGCCGCCGCGGCCAGCTCATCGACCGTTTCGATCCCCAGCTCCTTCCAGAACCGGGCCGCCTTCTTGGGGCCGACGCCGGAGAGCGCGACGATCTCGATCAGCGAGCGCGGCACCTGGTCATCGAGCTCCTCGAGCACCGACAGGTCGCCGGTCGTGACCAGCTCCGCGATGT
>CALZJC010000456.1 GCA_945787525.1 Thermoanaerobaculia bacterium
GAGCGCCGGCGAAGGAGGCGAGAGCCACCCCCCCGCATCCGGAACCGCTCGAGCCGTCCCCTGGCGGACCCACCCCTCGACGCCTCTTGCCGGCCGGCCCTTACGCGCTGACGGCCCCAGGGATGCCAGCGGCGGGCATCGGATCCCGCCCGCCCTGCCTTCCTCGCATCGCGGACGAGCTGATCATGGCGAGCAGGCTCCGCAGCCTGTGACGGCTCGCGGCGCTCAGCCGTTTCGAACAAGCATCTCTACCGGGATCAGTGGATCTGGGGCGGCGGCCCCGGCGGCCGCTCCGTTTCCTCTTCGTCCCAGGCTCGCCGCAGAGCGGCGACCCGCCGCCGCTTCCTCCACCACGCGACGAACGCCAGCAGAACGATCAGCAGCCAGAGCGTGAACGAGCTGCCGAGCAGCGGCACCCAGCGATACCAGAACGAGTAGCGCTGCCAGAACGAGCTCGTGGCGCCGGCAAGAGTGACGCCGGTGGCCTCGCGGAAGGACTCGGCGAAGCTGTCGCCGCGAGCGACGGCCGCCAGGATCCGGCGCGGGGCCGGCCGGCCGTGGCGGAGCACGATGTCGCGCACCAACGCCCCCGAGATCGCGTAGGCTCGTCGCACCTCGGCCGGCCGGCCGGCAAAGAGTCGGTCGACTTCGGCCAGCGGCCGTTCGGTGCGGCGCACCATGGCGAAGGTGAGGCGGGTTCGGTCGGCGAGGCTCCAGGGGCTACCCGCCATCATCGCCAGCCCCTCGTCGAACCAGCGCGGCACCTGGCGGCCGCCGGCCGCCCGGGCCACGAGGACGTGCGTCAGCTCGTGCAACAGCAGCTCCTCCAGCGAGCCGTCGGGATAGGAGGGCGTGCGCTCCGGCAGCAGCACGACCCGGCCGAGCGAGCCGTAGGCGTAGCCCGAGACCCAGGCCGGCACCGCCGCGGCCGGCGGGCTACCCTCTTCTGCAAGCGTCACCCGGATCGGCGGCTGCGGCTCGCGCAGGCCGGTCAACCGTGCCGCAGCAGCGAGCCGCTGGCGGTCCACGTCGCGCACCCTTCGCGCCTCGGCGCGCAGCGCCGGCGGCGCCGCGACGATCAGCTCGGGCAACGGCACCGCGATCGCGACCTGGCTCACCAGGAAACCGATCAGCGCGGTGCAGAGCCCCGGAGTCTTCACCAGGGAATCGTAGTGCCTGTCGCGCCGGCCACCAACGAGACGCCGCCGGCGGTTCGCCGTCAGGCCGAGCGGTGGTAATCTCTGCGGTTCCCGAACGGGCGGATTCCCTTGATGAAGCCGGTGCGCGTAGCGATGTGGATCCGAAGGTTCAAGCTGACGGCCGCCGGTCTCGCGGCGACCCTGTGTCTGTCGGCTTCGGGCTGCCTGGCGCCTTCGCCAGAGCCGCCGCCCCCGGCGGGCCCGAAGCTGCTCCTGCTGGTCGTCGTCGACCAGTTCCGGGGCGACTATCTGGATCGCTTCGAGTCGCTGTGGACCGGTGGCGTGCGACGGATGCTGGACGAGGGCGTGGTCTTCGGCGATGCCCACCATCGCCACGCGGTGACTCATACCGCGCCCGGCCACGCCAGCCTCGCCACCGGCTGCCATCCGCGCCGCCACGGCATCATCTCCAACTACTGGCCCGACCCCGTGAAGCGGCGCCGCGTCTACTCGGTGGAGGATGCGGAACACGGCGTGTCGCCGGCCAATCTTCTGATGCCGACGTTGGGTGATTGGCTCAAGCAGCGCTCGCGACGGTCGCGCGTCTTTGCCGCCAGTGGCAAGGACCGCGCGGCGGTGCTGTTGGCCGGCCGAGACGCCGACGCCGCTTTCTGGTACGACGATGACGACGGCAGCTGGCGGAGCAACGACTACTACGACGGTGCGAAGGCCCCGTGGGTGGAGGAGTTCAACGACCAGCGCCTTGCCGATCGGCAGCTTGGCAAAGCCTGGCGCCCCCTGCCGGTCACCCCTGAGCAGCTGACCGGGGTGGGCGTCGAGGAGCTCGATCTCGGGCCGCTGAGGCCCGGGTTCCCCCACGTCTACGGTGGTCTGAGGGTGGCGCCCGGCGAGAGCCTCTACGGCGGGCTGTACGGCAAGCCCTGGCTCGACGAGTACCTGAACCGCTTCGCCGAGCGGCTGATCGTCGAGGAGGAGTTGGGCGCCGACGGCTGGACCGACCTCCTGGCGCTGAGCTACTCGGCCCTCGACTACGCCGGGCACGGCTTCGGGCCCGATAGCCCCGAGGTGCTCGACGTCCTCTTGCGCTTCGATCTCCAGCTGGGCGAGCTGTTGCGGCTCGTCGACGAGCGAATCGGGCTCGACAGCGTGGTGGTGGCGTTGACCTCCGACCATGGTGTGGCGCCGGTACCCGAGCTGGGCCGCAGCGGCGGCCGGCGGCTCACCGCCGACGGCGTGCTCTGCTTCCAGCAGGTCAACAGTCGGCTGGCGGATCGGTTCGGCGAGGCGCAGTGGCTCTTCAACGGGCCGTTCTTGAACCCCGCGGCGATCGCCGACCACGGCGTCGAGAGAGGCCTGGTGGAGGACGAAGCGGCGCGCCTGCTCGCGGCCTGTCCGGGCGTTGACCGCGTCTGGCGGCGCGCTGAGTTGGGAGAGGATGCCCAGCCGGCCGCCCGGTTGGCGGCCAACGCGTTCCATGCCGAGCGCAGCGCCGATCTGCTGATCGAGTTCGAGCCGTTCTTCCAGCCGACCTGGTCCGCCGCGACCCACGGCAGCTCCTACGCCTACGACACCCACGTGCCCCTGGTGCTGCTGGTGCCGGGTCTGGGCCCGCTGCGCGATGCGGCGCCGGCGGATACGGTCGACCTGGCGCCGACCCTGGCGGCGCTGGCCGGGCTGCCGTCGCCGGACGTCGACGGAGTCGACCTGGCGCCGCGGCTGGGCGTCGTTGCCAGATGAGAGAGGCGTTCCGCACCGGCGCCAGCTTTGG
>CALZJC010000457.1 GCA_945787525.1 Thermoanaerobaculia bacterium
TTATTTCCAAATGTAGTGTATGATTCAGCTTCAACATAGGTTCCATTAGGGTCGACGTCCGAATAGGAGAACCAGACCTCGTCGATCCGCTGCTCGCGGACGATGCGCTCGAGCTCCTCCTCGGGGCGGATCGGGATGCCGTCGGGATAGCGGGATCCGGCCAGCTCCGGCGGATAGGTCCGGCCGGCGATGTCGGGAATCTGGGCGGCGGTGAAGGCCACCACCTGGCGCTCGGAGTCGTCCCGGCACAGCACGTTGAAGTTGTGGAAGTCGCGCCCGGCGGCGCCCATGATGACGATTCTTCTCTGCTCCACGCGCTCCTCCTTGGTGGCCGGCCCTCGTGGCGGGATTCTGCCGTGCCTACGCCGTCCGAGGCAACCGCCATGGTGCCCCGCCTTGGCGGGCGGGGGAGCGGGCCACCCCGGCGACTGTGGTGCCGGCGTTGTGGGGAGGGCAGGATTGTCGTGGGTGGGACCCGGCAGCCGGACCGCCGGCAAAGCCACGTCGCCGCTCGACAACCGGAGGTGAAAGATGCTGCGTGAGAAGGACGCACTCGACTATCACATGGCAGGCAGGCCCGGGAAGCTGGAGGTGGTGCCCAGCAAGTCGTGCATCAGCCAGCGCGACCTGTCGCTCGCCTATACACCCGGCGTCGCCGTGCCCTGCCGCAGGATCGCTGAACGGCCCGAAGACGTCTTTCTCTACACCGGCAGGGGCAACATGGTGGCGGTGATCTCCAACGGCACCGCGGTGCTGGGTCTCGGCGACATCGGTCCCGAGGCCAGCAAGCCGGTTATGGAAGGGAAAGCCCTGTTGTTCAAGCGGTTTGCGGACATCGACGTCTTCGATCTGGAGATCGCTTCGCACGACCCGGAAGAGATCATCCGCTTCGTCAAGATGCTCGAGCCGACCTTCGGCGGCATCAACCTCGAGGACATCAAGGCGCCCGAGTGCTTCCAGATCGAGGAGACCCTGTGCCGCGAGATGGACATCCCGGTCTTCCACGACGACCAGCACGGCACCGCCATCATCTCGGGCGCGGGCCTGCTCAACGCCCTGGAGATCGTCGGCAAGCCGATCGAGGATGTGCGGGTGGTCTTCAACGGTGCCGGCGCCGCCGGCATCGCCTGCGCCAAGTACTACATCACCCTGGGTGTGCGGCCGGAGAACCTGATGCTCTGTGACAGCCGGGGCGTGGTCCACACCGAGCGTGAGGACCTCAATCCCTACAAGCGGGCACTGGCGGCCGAGACGCCGTCGCGCAGCCTGGCCGACGCCATGGTCGACGCCGACGTCTTCGTCGGGCTGTCGGTCGCCGGCGCCGTCACCTCCGAGATGCTGGTGTCGATGGCCGACAGGCCGATCGTCTTCGCCATGGCCAATCCCACCCCCGAGATCTCGTACCCCGAGGCCAAGGCGGCGCGGTCGGACGTGATCATGGCTACCGGCCGGTCGGACTACCCGAACCAGGTCAACAACGTTCTCGGCTTCCCGTTCATCTTCCGCGGCGCCCTCGACACCCGGGCGACTGCCATCAACGACGAGATGAAGCTGGCGGCGACCCGCGCCCTGGCGGCGCTGGCCAAGGAGGACGTGCCGGATGCCGTCTGCAAGGCCTATGGCGAGCGGCGGATTCGCTTCGGTCCCGACTACCTGATTCCCAAGCCGTTCGATCCCCGGGTCCTGATCTGGGAGGCCGCGGCCGTTGCCGAGGCCTCGATGGCCACCGGCGTGGCGCGCAAGCAGGTGGATCTCGAGCTCTACCGCGAGCAGCTCGAACGGCGCCTCGGCAAGGCGCGCAGCGTCATGCGCATGATGATCAACGAGGCGCGACGCAAGCCCAAGCGCGTCGTGTTCCCCGAGGGCGAGAACGAGCAGGTGCTGCGCGCCGCGCAGATCATCCTCGACGAGCAGTTCGCGATACCGGTGCTGCTGGGTGACAAGGGGCGGGTCCGGGCCCGGATCGAAGATGCCGGGTTGAGTCTCGAGACCGTCGAGATCGTCGAGCCGGACTCCAGCCCGCGCCGGTCGGCCTACCAGCAGGAGCTGGTGCGACGGCGCCGCCGCAAGGGCGTCACCATGAAGGCGGCCGATGAGCTGCTGGGTGACTCGACGGTGTTCGGCGCCATGATGGTGGAGATGGGCGACGCCGACGCCCTGGTGGCCGGCGTCGGTCAGCACTATCCCGACACGCTGCGACCCGCGCTGCAGGTCATCGGCGTCAAGGAGTCGGTGACCCGGGTGGCCGGTGTGCACATGCTGTTCGTCAAGGACCGCGTCTTCTTCCTGGCGGACACCACGGTCAACATCCAGCCCACCGCCGAAGAGCTGGCGGAGATCGCCATCGGGGCGGCCGAGGTGGCGCGCGAGTTCCACATCGAACCGCGCGTGGCGATGCTGTCATTCTCCAACTTCGGCAGCGTCAAGCACCCGTTTGC
Organism: Thermoanaerobaculia bacterium; assembly: GCA_945787525.1. Classification (GTDB taxonomy): domain Bacteria; phylum Acidobacteriota; class Thermoanaerobaculia; order Multivoradales; family JAHEKO01; genus CALZJC01. The sequence continues at coordinate 2,439 of CALZJC010000457.1, forward strand.
CGACAAGGTGCGGCGCGCGACCGCGCTGGTCAAGCAGCGCTGCCCCGGGCTCGAGATCGATGGCGAGATGCAGGTCGACACGGCGGTGATGCCCGAGCTCGTGAGCGAGTTCTTCCCCTTCAGCACGCTCACCCAGCCCGCCAACGTGCTCGTCTTCCCCGAGCTGCAGTCGGCCAACCTGGGCTACAAGCTGTTGCAGCGACTCGGCGGCGCCGAGGCCGTGGGACCGATCCTGATGGGCATCCGCAAGCCGGTGCACCTGCTGCAGCACGGTTGCGACGTGCACGACATCGTCAACATGGCGGCGATCGCCGCGGTTGATGCCCAACGCGCCCAGGGTGCGCTGCCGGAGGCGCCCGCCGACGTCGAGTATCTGAAGGCGACGGAGCCGGAGCCGGAGCTGGTGGCATAATCGCCGATCGTGGAACGCATCCTGGTCACCGGCGCCCTCGGGCAGATCGGCTCCGAGCTGGTGTCGGCG
>CALZJC010000458.1 GCA_945787525.1 Thermoanaerobaculia bacterium
AAGTGGGCGGACCTGGTCGACGAGGGCGTACCGGTGCCCACGGCCTGGCCGAAAGAGGCATTCGAGGCCCACGCCGAGAAGATCCAGGCACGGCGGGAGCAGATTCGGGCCGAGAACCGGCCCGAGTCCGAGATGTCGGCGCTTTTCGGCGAGCAGCAGGCATTCGAGACCCAGCTGCTGGGATCGGCCGAGCATGCCGGCCGGGTCGGCGCCTTCGAGGGCGCCAACTACGCGCCGCTGGGCAGCTGGCGGCCACAGACCGACTGCATCATGTTCACGCGCGACAAGGTGCCGTTCTGCGCCGTCTGCCAGCGGGGCATCGGCCGGGTGATCGATCTGTACACGAGGGCGTCCGCGGCGCCCTGATCCCGGCCGCGGCGCGGATCTTTCCGGGCACCTGCTACCATCGACCCCTCGCCGCATGTCCGCACTCGACCACCGGTTCTCCCTCGTCGCCCTTCTGCTCCTGGGACTAGCCTTGCCCGCCACCGCCCAGGCGGCCGTGGAGATCCACCCGTCTGTCGAGCGGGCCTTCGAGCGGCTCTACAACTTCGATTTCGCGGCCGCTCACGCGGAGCTGGATGCCCACCAGGAGCGGCACCCCGAGGATCCGCTGGGATTCTGCGTTCGCGGCGCCATCTACCTCTTCTACGAGCTCGATCGGCTGGGGATCCTGAAGACCGAGTTCTTCGAGGACGACGAGCAGGTCGTCGGCAGAAACAAGAGGAAGCTCGCGCTCGATCCGGAGATCCGCGCGGAGTTCTTCGCCGTGCTGGAGCGGGCCGACTCGTTGGCCACGGAGCGCCTCGAGCGCGACCCCGCGGACACGGCGGCTCTCTTCGCGCTCTGCCTCAAGGAGGGGCTGATCACCGACTACAAGACCCTGGTGGAGAAACGCGGCCTTCTGGTCTTCCGCAACGCCCGGGCAGCCGGCCGCCACGCCCAGCGACTGCTCGACATCGAGCCCCGGTTCCACGACGCCTATCTCGCCGCCGGAATCAACGAGTACCTGATCGGCAACCTGCCGTTCTTCATCCGCTGGTTCATCCGCATCGAGGGCATCGAGGGCAGCAAAGAGCAGGCGTTCGCGAAGCTCGAGATCGTCGCCGCCAAGGGCCGCTACCTCGGGCCCTTTGCCAGGATCCTGATGTCGATCATGGCGTTGCGCGAGAAGCAGCCCGAACGGGCCCAGGCGCTGCTCGCCGAGCTGACCCGCGACTACCCGGAGAACCCGCTGCTGCGCACGGAGCTCGCCCGGGTCACGGAGTCGCTGACCACCGCCGCCGCGCGTTAGCCCGAGCTTCCCGGCAGCTCTCTCACCAACGGGCCAGGAGGTTTCGCAGTACTCTGGCGGCTGTGCCCCGCCGCGCCTCGGCACGGGGCTCGTCATGCGTAGCGTTGTCGCCGCCTGCGCCGCCGCCTCGCCTCTGGTCGCACCCGGCGGTGGTCGGCGATCTGATCGCCTTCCGAGACGGCACCCGCCTGGCAGTCACTCGGCTGGCGAGGTGAAGCCCGCTACGGCCGCAGGCAGGGGCCGCCGTGGTGCTTCTTCATGCCAGCGACGATCTTCTTCTGCAAGTTGCTGATAGCGCCCTTCATGGTCCAGGCCAGGTCCCTGGCATGTGTCTGCCATTGGCGAGCGCCGTTGGGGTCGTAGCACTCGACCAGGATCACCGGCCTGCCCTTGGGCTTGAGGCGGACGTTGACCCCCAGGTACAGGAGCCAGCCGTGGCGCCCGACGCGCTGGAGGTCGCGGAGCACCTGCTGGGGCGGCGGCGCCGCCGTCTTAGGGTAGGGCAGCTCGGGCGGTAGGTCGCGGAGCGCGATGCCGGACTGCGCCAGATAGTCCCGGATGGCGGTCTCCATGGGCCACCAGAGCGGATAGTCGCCCAGTTCGGTGCCGGCAAGGAAGACGCCCCGCCGCGACGCCGGCGGGCGTGCCACCGGGAGTGGGGCTCCAGGGAGCAGCTGCGGGGCGGGCGCGGCCGCAGGCGGGGTCGGCATCGGAGGCGTGGGAGGTGGCCTGGGGGGTGGCTGGATCGCGGGCTGCGGCGGCGGAGGTAGCTCGCCAGTGGCATACACGACCGCACGATAGCCCTTCTGGGGGTGGCCGGAGGCTTCTCCCACGACGTCGGCGACGACGACTCCGGAGCCCACCTGGACCACACGCCATGTGCCGTCGATGGCCACCCGGCCGACGCCTGGAATCTCGCTGCTCAGCTCCACGGCGTCGCCGAGGCGGACTCTGGCGACATCCTCGAGGGTGATCCGCACCCGGTAGCCGTCGACCGACGCGACGGTGCCGGTGAGCTCCTCGCACCAGGCGGCAGGCGCCATGGCGAGAAGCAAGACGACGATTCGGGAGAGGAGCTTCATGCCTCCGGCCTCAGACAGGGGCCGCCGCGCCGTGCGGTCACCTTGTTGGAGATCATCTTGGTGATCTTCTGGATCGGTCTCTTGGCGGACCCCATCCTGTTGGTGGCTGTCTCTTGCCACAGCAGAACGCCGCCCGGGTCGTAGCACTCGACCTGGACCCGGTCGACACCCCACTGGGGGAAGCCCGACAGGCTGGTGACCCGGACGTAGAGCAGCCAGCCGGCCCCGCGCAGGCTGCGGATTACCTGGCCGGGCGCCGGCGCCTGGTTCGGAGCGAAGGGAACGCTCGGCGGGAGCTCCTGCACTAGAGCGCCGGACAGCGTCGCCATGTTGCGGAGCTCGTCCGCCACCTGCCACCAGCCCTTGCGCTTGCCTTTCTCGGTCCCGGCGAAGAACACTCCCCTGGGCCGAGCGCCATCGGCGCCGCTCATGCCGGGCGGGGACGGCGCTGCTGCCTGCGGCGCTCCGGTTCCCTGTCGTAGCTGGGCCAGCTGCTGCGCTGCGTCCTGGTGACCCTG
>CALZJC010000459.1 GCA_945787525.1 Thermoanaerobaculia bacterium
CGCTGCGCGATGACCGCCACCTGGAGAAGCGTCGAGCTTGGATGTCGAGCCAAATAGAGTCATCCCGGGCGTCAGATTGGCGCCTTTGCCTCATCGACGGCGCGAAAGCTCGCCCCGTCGGGGGGCATCGCAAGCGGCATGCCAGGGCCCGGCTAGCCGCTGCCGAGGGTGACCGTGTCCGAAACGAACGAGGACTGGTTGGCGACCTCGTCGTGGATCGCCACCGCCACCTTGGAGCTGCCGCGCTTCATGAGCAGCTGCGTCTCGTACGTGAAATGGCCGCCGCGGGCCTTGTCGAGCTCGTCGGCGGGAATCTCCAGGGTCATCGGCTCGGGCTGCTGCACTGGCGAGACGTTGCCGCCGGCATCCATCACGGCGAAGGCGAAGCGGAAGCGGCCGACGTGCTTCTGCTGCCGCGGCACCAGGGCCAGTCCTTCGATCGGCACCTCTACGGACAGGGACACCAGATAGGTGCCGTCCTCTTTGCGGCTCGCCCGATCGAAGACCATGCGCGCGCCGATGACGTTGTGCTCGTAGCCGAAGTAGAGCGCCGCCAGCGAGCCGTCGGTTATCAGCGCCTGAGGGCTGTGGTCCCGGTAACCGTCCCGATGACGCACCCGGACACCCGGCCGCTTCACCTCGACGTCGAACTCGTAATAGCGGCCCGAGGCGGCGTGCTCGGCGGCGAAGCCCAACGAATAGTAGTTCTGGAAGTCCCCGGCGACCCTGTCGAGCGCGGTTTCGACGGCGTTCGTGTTGGTGATGGCCAGACCACCGGTGGCGTCGGCCATGAAGTGCAGAGGCTCCTGCAGATTGGCGATGTAGACGGAGTCGACCATGGCGCGTCCGCCGCCCTGGGTCGTGCCCGGGTCTTCGGCCGACAGCGAGCTGTGCAGCTCGGCGCCGCCGGCGTCGAGGGTGTAGAAGGTGACGCCGCTGGTGTTGGCCAGGTTGCCGAGCCGGCGGAACTCGAGGCCGAGGTCGTAGCTCATGGCCGCTCCGCGGGCGCCGATCTTGGGGAACCTCTCTTCCACCGCGATGAAGAGATCCTCGGCCGGCGTCATGGGCACGCCGTCGCTGACATAGAGCAGCGCCTTCCTGCCCTGCAGCCCCGCGAGCGCCGAGACGACCTCTCGCAGCCGGCGCAGGGTGAACTCCGTCTCGGTGACCAGGTAGTCGGCCCGCGAGTGCGCCTCGCTCAGGGCAGTCAGTCCGTTACTCTGCCGCTCGATCTCCTGCAGCACCCGCAGCCGTTCCTTGAGCCGATCCGGCGGGTTGCCGGACAACTCCTCGATCTCCTGCAGCGCCGCCAGCGCCAGATCCGGGTCGGAGGTGAATGGCTGGCGGATGTGCAGCGAACGGTCGTGGCTGACCACCATGACCTGATCGTCGGCGCCCACCGATTCGAAGAGGAACCGCCGCAGGCGCCGCAGGACCCGGTTCCGGTTCGATGGCGCGATGTTGAAGTTGTCGACGTAGACGATCAGGCTGAGGCGCTGATCCTCCGGTGTGGGCAGGTAGGGGAGCGGCCCGGTCTGCTGATCCGCCGGGTCGAGCAGCGACGTGCCTGGCGTCACCGGTCTGCCGGTCTCGACCTCGAAGAAGTTGCTGATCGGCACCTGCCTGCCGTCCTCGTAAAGCTCGAAGTCGTCCCTGGTGAGCCCGTGGATCGGCCGGCCCTTCTTGTCGGTGACCCAGACGACGACGTTGACGACGTTGACCTCGACCCGCTCGATGAAGACCTCCTCGGTCTGCGGCGCGGCCGGCTCGGGCCCGGTGGCGGGTGTCTGGCCGGCCGACGGCAGGGCCAGCAACAGTCCGCAGACAAACGGGATCGACAGCGGTCTCATCGTTGGTAGCTCCGGTTGGGTTCGTGGAGTCGGGTCGGCGGCGACGCCGCTCGCCGCTGCAAGAATCTTACCGGACGGCCAGACCACAGCGACGTGGCGTGTCTATCCGTCACGCCCCGAACACCGGAAGCGAGCGGGGAGAGGTAGGATTGACGAGGCGTCGCGAGGCGGTCCCGGGGAGACATTCGGCCGGCTGGCGGCGTTATCGACGGGGAATCGGGATTGAGAAAAAACGCTCGACCGGAGAGTCCGATCCGCCTCCGCTGGCTGTCGCTGGCACTCCTGGCGTCGCTGGCCGCCGCGTCGCTCGCCGAGGGCGGCGAGGCCATCACCGCCCGTCGTGCGGTCGGCACGCCGGCCATGGCGGCGGCCCGCATCATGAGCGGGCAGGAGGGCGGTACCCTGCCGCTGTCGGTGATGGCGCTGTTCGACCGGCAGGAGAGCGCTGAGAGTGTCGTGCCGGTTCTCGTGCACGTGGACGGGCGGGCGCTGCTCGGCACAGCCGGTGACCGCCCGCGGCTGCCGGTCGGTATCTTCGTCTATGCCCTCACGCCCGCGGGAGGGGTCGCCGATGCCCTCAGCGAGGTCGTACAGATCCCGGTCGAGGAACGACGTGGGTGCCTCGAGCAAGGCGGTCTCAGCTTCGTCGGCGCGCTGCGGCTGGAGCGGGGAGAGTACTCGCTCCGGGCCCTCGTGCGCGGCGCCAGGGCCGCCGACTCGGGCCTGCGTGTCGTGCAGATCGAGCTGCCGCCGGCCGGCGACGAGCGGCCGGCCATGCTGCCGCCGCTGTTTACCTCGGGAGCCGCGGGCTGTGTCGCGCTGCAGCAGTCGATCGCCGAGGGCGCGGTCCAGGTGCCGCTGATGGACGTCGCCGATCCGCCGGCCGCCGGCCTGTCGCTGGAAATCGGCAGTCGCGTCGAGTTCGAGCTCCTGGTCCACGGCCTGGCCGAGGGCGAGATTCCCGCCCTCGAGCTCTTCGACTCCACCCAGCGGGTCGTGGCGACC
>CALZJC010000460.1 GCA_945787525.1 Thermoanaerobaculia bacterium
ACGCTCATCTCGTCGATCTGCTTGATGAAATCTTCGGTCGCGATTGCCATCTTCCTTCTCTCCTTACAGCTCGCTCAAACAGCGAATAGTCGATCGGTCTATCAGTCGCCGGCCGCGCCGGTTTCTTCCTTCTTCCGCTTAACCTGGTCGAGTGCCACGACGAACTGCCTGGGGATCGCCGCCAGGGCCGTGGCGAAGCGCGTGATCGGCGACTGCATCAGGAACAGCAGCTTGGCGATCAGCGCCTGGCGGCCCGGCAGGATGGCGATCTCCTCGATGTCCGAGCCCGCCACCGGCCGGCCTTCGACCAGCCCGGCCTTGAACTCGAGCACCTTCGCCTCGCCGGCGAAGTCGGTCAGCACCTTGGCCAGAGCCACCGGATCATCGCCATAGACGACCGCGGTGGGTCCCGAGAACTGGTCACTCAGGCCCTCCAGCGCCGCGCCACCGATCGCCCGCAGCATCAGCCGGTTCTTGATCACCCGGTATTCGCCGCCAAGCTGACGGACCTGCTGCCGCAGCTCGGTGACCGCCGGCACGGAGATGCCCTTGTAGTCGACCAGGTAGATGTGCGGCGCTGCGCCAGCGCCAGCGCGATAGCGCTCCACCAGGTCTTTCTTCTGCTGCAAGCTCAGCGGCATGTCCTAGGCCTCCAGTGCGGCAAGAGAGCCCTCGTCCACCCGGACGCCGGGGCCCATGGTGGAGGAGATGCTCACCGAACGTAAGTACTTGCCCTTGGCCGAATTCGGCTTGGCGCGCACCACCGCGGCAAGCAACGCCTCGGCGTTCTCGCGCAGCTCATCGCCCGAGAAGGAGATCTTGCCGAACGGCACGTGCACGATCGCCGTCTTGTCGACCCGGAACTCGATCTTGCCGGCCTTGATCTCGCGCACCGCGCTGCCGACCTCGAAGGTCACCGTGCCGGCCTTGGGATTGGGCATCATGCCGCGCGGGCCGAGGACCCGCCCCAGCCGCCCGGCAACCTTCATCATGTCGGGCGTCGCCACCACGGCGTCGAACTCCAGCCAGCCACCCTCGATCTTCTTGGCCAGCTCCTCGCCACCGGCGTAATCGGCGCCGGCGTCCTCGGCCTCTTTGACCTTCTCGCCGCTGGCGAACACCAGCAGCCGCAGCTCGCGGCCGGTGCCGTGCGGCAGCACGACGGTGCCTCGCACCATCTGGTCGGCGTGCCGCGGGTCCACCCCGAGGCGAATCGCCATCTCCATGGTCTCGTCGAACTTGGCATAGCCGCCGTTCTTGGCCGCCTGGACCGCCTCGCCCAGAGGATACGGCCGGCCCTCGATCGCCTCGACCGAATTGCGGTAGTTCTTTCCGTGCTTCGCCATACTGGATTCCCTCTGCCAAGGCCCGGCGGGGCTAGGCGTCCACCTCGATGCCCATCGACCGCGCGGTGCCCTCGACGATACGCATCGCAGCCTCCAGGCTGGCCGCGTTCAGATCGGGCATCTTGGTCTTGGCGATCTCTTCGACCTGCCGCTTGCTCACCCTGCCCACCTTCTCCCGGTTGGGCTCGCTGGAGCCCTTCTCGACCGCCGCCGCCTGCCGCAGCAACACCGCCGCCGGCGGCGTCTTGGTGATGAACGTGTAGCTGCGATCGGCGTAGACCGTGAGCACGACCGGAATGATCATGCCCGGCTGATCCTGCGTGCGGGCGTTGAACGCCTTGCAGAAGTCCATGATGTTGACCCCGGCCTGGCCCAATGCGGGACCGACCGGCGGCGCCGGTGACGCCTGCCCGGCGGGGATCTGCAGCTTGATGGAGCCGATGACTTTCTTGGCCATGACGGATTCCTAGAGTTTCTGCACCTGACGGAAGTCCAGCTCGACCGGCGTCTGCCGCCCGAAGATGGTCACCATCACCTTGAGCGTGTTGCGGTCCAGGTTGACCTCTTCGACGACGCCGGAGAAGTTGTTGAACGGGCCGTCGATGATCTTCACCGGCTCGGAGCGGTCGAAGATGTACTTTGGTTTCGGCTTCTCGCGCGCGCTCACCACCTGCTGGAGGATCTGGTCCACCTCCTCCTGGCTGAGCGGCGTGGGCTTCTTGCCGCTACCCACGAAGCCGGTCACCTTGGGCGTGTTCTTGACCACGTGCCAGGCGGCGTCCGACATCTCCATCTGCACCAGGATGTAGCCGGGGAAGAACTTGCGCTGGGTCTCGCGCTTCTTGCCGCCCTTGTACTCGACGATCGTCTCGGTCGGGATGCGCACCTCGCCAAAGGCGTCACCCATGCCCATCGCCTCGGCCCGCTGGTGCAGCGTCTTGGATACCCGCTCCTCGAAGCCGGAGTAGGTGTGCACGATGTACCACTTGAGGTGGGACGTGTCTTTCTGGTCGTCTGCCGCTGTCGTCATCAGCCAATCACCTGGTAGATCTTCTCGAACACCCACAGGATGACGAGGTCGGCTAGCCACAAGAAGATGGCGAAGATCACGCTGGCCACCAGCACGACGACGGTCGTGCCCACGACCTCCTCTCGCGAGGGGAAGGTGACCTTCCGCATCTCCGACCGGGTTTCGGTCAGAAAACTGCGCATCCTGCTGAAAGTGCCGCTGATCGATGCCATCCGTGCTGGTGTCCCTGCTTTGCTTGGCGCTTCTAACGGGCCGGCCCCTGGCAGGCCAGGAGGGATTCGAACCCCCAACCCGCGGTTTTGGAGACCGCTGCTCTACCAATTGGAGCTACTGGCCTTGAATCTCGAATTCTCTCGGGAAATACCTACTCCAGAATGTCGGTGACGGTGCCGGCGCCGACGGTGCGGCCGCCCTCGCGGATGGCGAAGCGGACGCCCTTCTCCATCGCGATCGGCGCGATCA
>CALZJC010000461.1 GCA_945787525.1 Thermoanaerobaculia bacterium
CGCAGGACTCGACGCCGTTGCAGAACAGACTGTCGTCGCAGTCGGCGTCGACGGAGCACTCGACGCAGGCGTCCCCCACCTCGTCGCAGGCCTGGCCGGGACACGGATCGCTGCCGCTCTGGCAACCGAGGACGGCGTCGCAGGTCTCGGCGCCGTCGCAGAAGAGGCCGTTGTCGCACAGGGCGTCGCTCGGGGTGGCGTCGCACGCGTCCGTCGCCTCGTTGCAGGCGTCGACGGTGCAGGAGACGCCGTCGTCGCAGGCCACCGGGGTGCCGGCCTGGCAGGAGCCGGCGACGCAGGTCTCGCCGCCGTTGCAGAAGAGCGCGTCGTCACAGTCCGCGTCGGTGACGCAGGCCGGTGCCGTGGGACAGATCAGCAGGTCGTCGACGCCCCCTTCGACGATGTCTCCGGGGCCCGAGCCGTCCGCCACCTGGACGCGGAATCGGACGTCGGAGCCGGCCGTGACGCCGGCCGTCGCCTCGGTCCAGGCGGCATTGACCGTGACGTCGCCGAGGGAGACCAGGGGCGCGTAGTTGGTGCCGCCGTCGGTCGAGATCTCGAGCAGGAAGAAGTCGCCCGCGTCGTCGCCCTGGTCGCGCTGGCCGTGGAAGAACCAGAGCGAGACGTCGGAGTCGGCGGCGATCGGATAGACCGGCGACTCGACGATGCAGACGCCGCCGTCGACGTCGGCGTTGCCGGCACTGGAATTGGTGGCCGAGAAGAAGGCGTTGCCGGTGCCGCTCGTGTGGTCGCCGCCCACCTGGGTGACGACCCCGCCGCTCGACTGCTGGGTCGGAGTGGCGACCACGAAGGTGCCGGTGGAGCAGGTCGAAGCGCCGCTGTTGGTCCAGCCCGCGGCACTGCCGTCGTCGAAGTCGACGTCGACCGTGCAGGGCACCTCGGGCACCAGGAGGAAGTCCTGCTGCACGGTGGCGAGATCGTTCGCCACCACTCCCGGCACCGTCTGTGACGGGTACCCCGCGGCCTCCGCCGTGACGTCGTAGGTGCCCGCCGGCACCTGCAGGGAGTAGAAGCCCGTCCCCGGGTCGGTCGCGGTCACGAAGCTGCCGAGGGTGACGGTGGCGGCGAGCGGCGCCAGGGTGCCCGCTTCGCGCACCAGACCCTGGATGACCGGCGAGGTGGCCGGGTCGACGACGTAGAGGAAGGCGGCGGCCACCACGCCCTCGTTGCCCGCCGAGTCGAGGCCGCGCACGAAGAGCGTGTGGCGGCCGGGAGCGAGGCCCGTGGTGTCGATCGTCGCCTCCACCGCTTCGGCTCCCTCGTCGAAGGTGCCGTCGGAAGCCGCCATGGCGAGCGGCACGGCGCCGGCGTCCCAGGGCGGCACGCCGACGAAGGCCTCGGCCGCGGCGATCGTCTGGGTGGGCTCGGTGCCGTTCGAGTTGTTGAAGCGGGTGTCGTCGACGGTGGCGGTGAGCGTCACCAGGTCGCCGGCCGCGACCGGCAGCGGCGGCGCCGCGGCGTCCATGGCCTCGGGACCGGCGGGCGTCAGATAGGGCGTCCGGGCCACCTTGGCGCCGAAGAGCAGCGAGTCGAGGTTGCTTGGCAGGATGTTCGCCTCGAAGAACGAGCAGCTCTCGAAGAACTCGGTGCCGATCTCGTAGGCCAGGCCGGCGACGCCGAGCTCGCCGTAGTAGTAGTCGAGGCTGTCGCCGTCGGCGGCGGTGAAATCCCGCGTCTTGAAAGGGCTGTAGCCGTTGAAGAAGGCGAGCTTGCGGCCCAGGGTGGCGAAGGCGGTGGCGTTGGGCGAGTCGGTGAAGGTGAAACCCCAGGGCCAGAGCACGAGCTCGCCGTAGGCGTGGACGTCGATCGCCACGCCGGTGGCGTCGGGCGGCGCCGGGTCGGAGAGGTCGGGGCCGCGCTGGTCCGGGAAGATCGACGCCGCGTAGGCCTGGAGCGCCTGGATCTCGGGCTCCGAGGCCGGCAACGGGCCGCGGTAGAGCGTGTTGCACTGGCTGCCGGAGGAGCCGCCGCAGCAGCCCCACTCGAAGTCGAAGTTGCGGTTCAGGTCGGCGCCGCGGGTGTTGGTGTTGGAGCAGTAGTCGTTGTCGGTGTTCTTGCGCCACGAAAGCCCGGTCTCGGCCTGCTTGCGGCCGTCGGGGTTGGCCTGGAGCACCAGGTGGATCTCGTGGGAGTCGAGCAGCCAGGTGACGTCGGGGTCGCTGCCGTAGCCGCCGGCGAGCATTTCGGCGAAGCGGGTGCCGACCTCGGCCGTGGCGTACTCACGGGCGTGGATGGCGAAGTGGGCGAAGAAGACCGGCTTGGGACCGGGCACCGCCGACTGGGTGAGCTTCAAGACGAAGAGGTCCCAGCCGGCCTGCGGGTCCTGGGTCTTCTCCCACGAGTCGCCGATGTCGGTCCAGGTGGCGAGATCGGGATGAGCGGCGACGATCGCCTCCGCCGCGGCGTAGGTCTCCTCCACGGTGCGGTAGCAGGGGAAGCCCGGGATGCCCGCGGTCTGCATCTTGAGCGAGATGCCGAGCCGCCGCAGCTTGCCGGTCTTCGCCGCGTCGATCTCGAGGCGCAGGCCTTCGGCTTCGAGCTCGCGGTATTCCTCCGGCGAGACCGCGGCCTCGAGGTAGCCCTGGTCGTGGACGATCGTCCAGACGTCGATGCGCTGGTAGAGGGCGTCGGCGATGGCCCGGTCGTCGAAGTCGATCTTGACGACCCAGGGGCCTTCTGCCGGCGAGAAGAGCTCGGCGTCGGGCACCAGCTCGTCGTCGGGGGGTTGTGCTCCGGCGGCGCCGGTGAGCGCGAGCAGGATGGAGAGGCTCAGAGGGATGGCGATTCGAGTCATGATGTCCTTC
>CALZJC010000462.1 GCA_945787525.1 Thermoanaerobaculia bacterium
GTCTGCTGGGCATCGCCCTGTTGTGGGGGCTGCTCTCCTACGGCCAGGTCTTTCTCACCGCGCGCGCCGGCCAGGGGCTGGTGTTCGGGTTGCGTGAGCGCGCCCACGGTCATCTGCAGCGTCTGTCGCTGGGCTTCCATCAGCGGCGACGTAAGGGTGATCTGCTCATGCGGCTGACCGGCGACATCAACGTGCTGCGCGACATGATGGTCGACGCACTGATTCAGGGGGTGACCGCGTTCCTGCTGCTGGGCACGATGCTGGCGATCCTCCTGGCCATGGACTGGCGGTTGGCGCTGGTGGTGGTGGCGCTGTTGCCGCCGCTGGCGGCGACGACGTTCCGCTTCTCGGGACGCATCCGCGAGGCGGCTCAGCACCAGCGCAAGCAGGAAGGGCGAATAGCGTCGGCGGTCAGCGAGACGCTGCACGGCGTGCGTCTGATCCAGGCGTTCAGCGGCGAGCGGTTCCGCGACAAGCTGTTTCAGCGTGGCAACCGGCGCAGCCTGCGTGCCGGTCTGCGCACGACCCGCCTCGAAGCCTCGATGGCCCGCCTGATCGAGCTGCTGCTGGCGGCTGGCACAGCGGCGGTCTTCTGGTATGGCGTGCGGCGGGTGCAGGCTGGGGCACTGAGCGCCGGTGATCTGCTGGTGTTCATCTCCTACGCGCAGTCCAGCTTCAAGCCTCTGCGCCGCCTGGCCCGGGTGTCGAGCCGGACCGCCAAGGCGGTGGTCTGCGCCGGCCGCGTCCGCGAGTTGCTGCGCGAGCCGATGCAGGTGCGCGACCGGCCGGATGCCAAGCGCCTGCGGCGCTGCCGTGGGGCGATCGAGTTCGATCGGGTGCGTTTTGCGTATCCCGAGGGCGACCGGGTGCTCAACCGGGTGGACCTGACGGTCGAGCCCGGCAGCTTCGTCGGCATCGTCGGGCCCAGCGGTGCTGGCAAGTCGACCCTTCTGGCGCTGATGCTGCGGCTCTTCGATCCGCAGCGTGGCCGCGTCCGGTTGGACGGCAAGGACCTGCGTCGCTACCGGATCGACTCCCTGCGAGCGCAGATGGCGGTGGTGATGCAGCAGCCGTTTCTGTTCGGCGACACGGTGCGCGAGAACATCCGCTTCGGCCGGCCCGGCGCCAGCGAGATCGAGATCCTACGGGCCGCCAAACAGGCTGACGCCTACCGCTTCATCGCCCGTCTGCCGGAGGGCATCGATACGTCGATCGCCGAGGCCGGAGCCAGTCTCTCCGCGGGCCAGCGGCAGCGTCTGGCGATCGCTCGCGCCTTCTTGCGTCAGGCACCGATTCTGCTGCTCGATGAGCCGGCGACCGGTCTCGATGCCGCAGCCGAGCGCAAGGTCCAGGTAGCCCTGGATCGTCTGCGCGCGGACCGTACGACCTTGATGGTGTCGCACGATCTGTCGGCGGTGAGTGCGGCGGACCAGACTCTGGTGGTGCGTCGGGGCCGCATCGAGGAGCGCGGTGATCACGCCTCCCTGCTGGCCGCTGGAGGCTGGTACGCGCGCACCTGGCGAGCCCAGGAGGCGGCGCATTCCCCGGCGGTCGAGATCGACGAGCCGGCCAAGGTAGCGGTCGCGAGGCGGGTGGGATGAACCGCAGAGCCGCCACAAAAGCTGTCGACGCCGGCCTCGTGCTGAGTGCACTGCGCGAAGCGGACATCGTTGGCCCGGAGCTGCGGTCGCTGGCTCTGGACCGGGCCTGGCCATGGCGAGGAGACGGCCTGTGCGCGCTCTACCTCGACCGGCGCGAGCTGCCAGGGCGTCGCGAGTGGACGATTCTGCAGGCGCCCGAAGCGAGGCTGCCGCGACGGCTGAGGCGGGCCGCGGAACGCGGAGGTCTACGCCCCCTGCCGTGCCTCGGTGCTCTGGTCATGCCGCCGGTCGGCGATCCGGAGCTGCCGATAATGGAACTGTTGGACGGCGGCCTGGCAGCGTCACGTCTGCGGCGCTGGCTGGGTGGACCTGGCCCGCTGCGGCCGCTGCGGGTGCGTGCCCGCAGCTACAAGCCACTACGTAGGCTGACTGTGGAGTATCGGTGCGAGGATGGCGACCGGGGCGTGGTCGCTCGGCTCTTTGGCAAGGCGCTACGAGACCGGGATCTGCCTCGGGTAGAAGCCACCTGCGCTGCGTTGGCGACTTCGCCTGTGGCCGATCGCCTGGCCCTGCCTTGCGGCGTCGTGCGGCGGTGGAGCATGTTGCTCTTCGACTCCCGTCGCGGCACCGCGTTGGATCGGCTGATCCCAGGACCGGCTGCGGTTCGCGGCGTGGCCTTGGCCGGCGAGACGTTGGCGGCCCTGCATGGCGCCGCGACGACTCTACCGGCGACCTACTCGCGCCGCCGGGAGATCGAGACCCTGGACCGCTGGCTGCGCTGCGCTGCCGGGGCGTGCCCCGAGATGGCCGGCCGTCTGGAGGCGGCGCGGCAGCGGCTCGTTCGGTTGGGCGACAGCCCGAAGATCGGACCGTCGGTGCCCAGCCACCGCGACTATCACCCCGGGCAACTGTTGGTGAGGCCGCAAGGGGCCACTGTCCTCGATCTGGATACCGCCGCGATGGCCGAGCCCGAGCTGGACGTCGGCAACTTCCTGGCCCATTTGGATCTGTTCGAGCTCCAGCGGCGATCGGTGCCGGCGGCCGAGCTGGGCGAGGTCTTCGGGGCGGCCTATGAGCGTCGCGCCGGTCGGCGACTCGAGCCGCGGCGCCTGCTCTGGTACCGCGCCGGCGCCGTCCTGAGGCTCGCCTGTGTCTATCGATTCCGTCCCGGGGGCGCGGTCCTCGGGACACAACTGGTGC
>CALZJC010000463.1 GCA_945787525.1 Thermoanaerobaculia bacterium
CTCGTACTCCCGCGCCTTGGCGATCTGCGCCTCGGAGCGGTCGATGCCCACTGTCCGGAAGCCCTCGGCGGCCAGGAAGTCGGCGTGCTCGCCGGTACCGCAGCCGAGATCCAGCACGCTGGCTTCTGGCGCGTCCTGCAGCACGGCGCGCAGAAACGGGGCCTCGCGCTCGATCCGCGCCGGCCAGGCGATCATCCGCCGGTAGTCGACGCGATGGTAGGGGTCGTCTTTTTGGCTGTCAGTCATGGGTCGACCTTACCTCCCGTCAGGTCCGGCCGCCCTCAGGGTCGGAGGGGCGCCGCATCCCGCGGGGCCGCGCCGGGCCGGCCGACGCGGCGGCTTGATCCTACCCACCGGAGAGGATGTAATGGACCGTGCGCGGCGCCGACCCGGCACGCCGTATCTCGACCCACCACCTCGGAGCCAGACGATGAATCGTGAAGACGTGCTCGATACCCTCACCAATGCCCGCTGGTACGACCTGACCCAACCGCTGAGCATCTTCTCTCCTCCATCGCCCGGCGAGATGCCGTTGCAGGTGCACTTCTTCAAGCGCCTCACCGGCTCCTGGAACGGCGGCCAGGGCGCCAACGGCCAGCTGATCGAATGGAGCAACAACAGCGGCACCCATCTCGTCGGCCCGCGAGCCTTCCACTCCGGCGCCGCGGCGATCGCCGATCTGGCGCTCGAAGGTCTGTGCGGCGAGGGCGTCGTGGCCGACGTCTCCGCCGCCGTCACCGACTACGGCTTCTACACCCCCGCGATGATCACCGAGCGCGTCGAGGTCAAAGAGGGCGACATCCTGGTGGTGCACACCGGCTACCGGCGCTACGCCTGGGACCAGCCGGACGTGGCCAACCCCGCAGCCCAGGGCGGCGTCGAGAACAAGGAGTTCGGCTACTGGGTGCGGCACCCCGGTCCGTCCCCCGACTTCTTCCCCTGGGCGTTGGAGATGAACCTCAAGGCGATCTGTGTCGACTGCGGCTCCGCCGAGCACCCGATGAACACCGCCGTGCGGCGGCTGCACAAGGCCGAGTTCGACAAGGCCGACCGCCTGGTGCAGGAGACCCACGGCAAGAGCTGGAACGAGCTCTTCCCGGTCGACGAGTACTACGGTCTGACCCACCGTACGATGCCCAGGGCCGGACTGCTGCTCGTCGAGCAGCTGGGCGGCGAGATCGGCGAGCTGCTCGACCGGCGCGCCTGGTTCTTCGTGCCGCCCCTGCCGTTCATGGAGGTGGAGTCGGCCTGGAGCCGGGTCGCCGCGGTGACCGCGCCGGAGGGCGGCGACGAGGGCGAGTTCCTCACCGCCATGAGCGAGATCGAGATGCTCGACATGACCCTGCCGTTCAGCGTCCAGACGCCCCAGTGGGCCAACTACGAGCCGCTGTCGATCAAGTACACCAAGCGCGTCGGCGGGCAGGATCTGGGTCTCGGCCGCAACAACGCCCACTGCCGCGCCAGCTTCCATCTGGCGACGCATATGGACGGCGAGAAGCACTTCTGGGCCGCCGGCCGGACCATCGGCCAGGTGCCGCTCGATCACTGGCACGGGCCCGGCGTCATCGTAGACATCTCGGACCAGGTCAGCAACTCCAGCGTCTATACCCCGGCGATGATCGAGGAGCGGGTGGATCTGCGGGATGGCGACATCCTGCTGATCAAGACCGGCTGGCACAAGTTCGGCTGGAACAGCCCCGACTCGGACGAGTTCCGCTACATGATCCTGCACCCCGGGCCGTCGCCCGACTTCGCCGACTGGTGCGTCGAGCGCCAGATCAAGTGGCTGGGCATCGACTGCGTCGCCATGGAGCACCCGTTCAACACCATCCAGCGCATCATGCACCCCGGCGCCTTCGCCGTCGCCAACGAGAAGCTCAAAGAGCAGTTCGGCGGCGACTGGGACGAGATCTTCCCGCTCGACAAGTACTACCAGGACATGCACCTCAACCTCTTCCCCAAGGGCATCGTGCACGCCGAGAACCTCGGCGGCGCCATCGCCGACGCCGAGAGCGGCCGCTACTACATCGCCGCCTTCATCCAGCGCGGCATGGAGCTGGCGTCGTGCTGGGGGAGGTTCGTGGCCTTCCGCGAGGCGGGCTGAGCACCGCCGCCGGCTGGCGGCCTGAAGAGCTGTCGACCGGGGCGCTACCGGGTGGCGCTCCTCCTACGCAACACCAGCGCTGCCGCGCTGATCAGAGCCAGGGCCAGAGCCACGAGCCCGAAGGGGCCGGTGGTCGGCATCTGCCTCGGCACGGCCACGGTGTCCGAATCCCCGTCCGAGACCGGCTCGGTCATCGGGTCCATGGCCGAAGCGTCTGCGGTGTTCAGCACGCTGCCCGCGGAGATGTCTCCGGCGGTGAGCGCGTAGCTGCCGGTGCACATCACCGACGCACCCGGCGCCAGGGTCGGGATCGGGTTACCGCCCGGGCAGCTGATCGGCGCGACCAGCGGGTCGGTGATCTCGACGCTCGTCAAGGTGACGTTACCCGGATTGCCGACCTGGAAGGTGTAGTTGATCAGGTCGCCCGGATCGGCGACGCCGTTGGCGCCCAGGTCGAGCTCGCCCGACTTGGCGATGTCGACCGTCGGCTGCTGCGGGATCATGACCTCTGCAGTGGTCTGGCTTTCGACCTGGCGGGGGCTGATGGACGCATCCTGGGGCTGGGTGGGCTCCTCAGCCGTGACGTCGGCGGTGTTGTCCTTGAAGCCGGCGTCGATATCTGCCTGGGTGATCGCGTAGGTCCCGGTGCAGGTCTCGGAGGCGCCCGGCG
>CALZJC010000464.1 GCA_945787525.1 Thermoanaerobaculia bacterium
AGGAACAGCCCGAGGCGTCCAGAGGAGAACTTGCCCACATCTCCAAGCCGGCCGGCCCCTTCGCGTCGAACCCGCGTCGAATCAGCTTCGAGGTAATGGTCGAGTAGCCACCACCGGAGGCCGGCGTGAGAGATGTGGGTTGGTTGCTCCGACGGCCTCGCGACGAGCGCATGGCACACAGACCCGGAGGCCCCCGCCGATCCGGCGCGAGGAGTGCGGAGCCGAGGGCCGCCCCTCCAAAGTAGGAACAGCCCGAGGCGTCCAGAGGAGAACTTGCCCACATCTCCAAGCCGGCCGGCCCCGACGCGTTGACGCTCATTACAAAGCAGGAACACCCCTACATCCGGAGGAAACCTACTCCACCCCACCAAGTCGGCCGGGCCCTTCGCGAGACGGCAGCGCCACCCGCCGCCAATCACCGCTCGAGAGCTCGCGGGTGGCGAACTGGTAGACCACCACGCGTTTGCCCTCCAGCCGCGTCCGGCCGGTGGCCAGGGCCCGCCTCAAGGCCTCCCGGGTGGCGTGGGCACCGCCGGCGTTGAGAGCCAGCTTGTCCACCGGCCGGCCCAGCTCGTAGGCGAGCTGCTCGGCCAGGCCGGCACCGCCGCCCCAGCCCAGGGCCGGGTCGGAGTAGACGTTTGTGAAGCTGTCGCCGAGCAGCAGCACCTCGGCCTCCGGGTCGCGCCGCCAAGGGCGTCCTGCCGCGTCCAGGACCATGCGGGCCGTCACCCGCTCGGCGGGGAACAGCAGCTGATCGGCCGGCAGCCCCAGCATGGCCGCGATGTCGCCGAGGTTCTCGACCTCCACCGGGCGGCGCCGGTAGCCGCTGCCGACGCCTGCGGCGCCGAGGCGCGGCTCGACCGCCGCCGCCAGCAGACCGGCGGTCAGCTCCACCGCCTCCGGGCGCCAGTGGGTGTCGGTACGCAAGTAGCGCTCTCCCTCGAGAGCGGCCAGGGCCGGCGCCGGATCCACCATCAGGATGCCCGTCCCCACGAGCCGCCGTCGAAGCTCGGCCCAGGACGGGTTGCGCAGCGGCGGTGCCGGCGCCTGCCGGCGCGCCAGTGGCCCCGGCCGGATCGCCGGCTTGACCGGTATCGGCAGCACGACCAGCCGCGCGCCGTAGGCGTCAAGCTGCCGCGCCAGCTCGGCCAACGCGATCACCGGATCGGGCTGCGGCGGCTCTTCCCAGGCATGACCGCCGCGCCGGCGGCGGGCCAGCTCGGCTGGCTCGAGAAAACCGGGACCGGTCAGGTGGTCGACGTCCGGCCGGTAGTAGAGCCAGCCGTCGCTGCCCGGGTAGACCTGCTCGTTGCCGGCCCCGAGCCGCGCGGTGAGCTGCCGCTGGAACCGCGGCAGAAGCCTCAGCCGCGGCCACGAGCCCTCCTCGAGCCGATCTTCGAACGCGCGCAGATCGGCGATCAGCCGCCGGTTGGCCGCCAACAGCCGCGATCCGCCCCCGACGTCCAGCGGCCCTCTCGGCCGGCGCGCCAGCTCGCCGAACGGCGCCAGCGCCGAGCCGTCGGCGCCCGACCAGGGCCGCAGCAGCGGCACCGCCACCAGGGTGGCCAGGAAGATCCCCGCCAGGAGCGCCGCCGCCGGCCGCGACACGTCGGTGTCGCCGACCTCGCGCA
The DNA here is from genome assembly GCA_945787525.1 of Thermoanaerobaculia bacterium. Lineage (GTDB taxonomy): Bacteria > Acidobacteriota > Thermoanaerobaculia > Multivoradales > JAHEKO01 > CALZJC01. The sequence continues at coordinate 1,632 of CALZJC010000464.1, forward strand.
GCGCCTGAATCTCGCGCTGGGGCAGCGGCTCTGGCGCGGGCTGGATCCTGCCGGTCACGGTGGTCATGGTCAGAAGATGAAGTAGATGAACGGGTTGTACGCCTGGGTGGTGAGCGCGGCCAACGACAACCAGAAGACGGCCAGACAGGCAACCACCTTCCAGGCCGGCAGCCGGCGGGTCCAATCCCAGCTTTGCGGCCCGGCCCAGACCACCAGGGCAGCCAGCGCCATGGTGAGCAGGTAGTAGGGCTGGTAGACGATGCCTCCCAGAAGCCAGGCCCCGGCCTGCGGCTCGCCGAGGCCCATCATCGCCGCCAGATAGCGCCCGGCGGCCGGCAGGTCGGCGGCCCGGAAGAAGACCCAGGAGATCAGCACGATGAAGAAAGTGCCTCCCACTCTGATCGGCCGCGGCAGACCGGCGAACAGCCCTCTCTTGCCCCGCGCCCTCTCCGCCGCCAGCAGCAGACCGTGCAGTCCACCCCAGACGACAAAGCTCCAGGCGGCGCCGTGCCACAGCCCACCGAGCAGCATGACCAGGGCCAGGTTCAGGTAGGTGCGCCCGGCGCCACGCCGGTTGCCGCCCAGCGGCAGGTACAGATAGTCGCGCAGCCAGCTGGACAGCGAGATGTGCCAGCGGCGCCAGAAATCAGTCACCGACTCGGCCCGGTACGGCGAGTCGAAGTTCTTGGGAAACACGAAGCCCAGCATCAGGCCGAGCCCGATCGCCATGTCCGAGTAGCCGCTGAAGTCGAAGTAGATCTGGAAGGCATAGGCGGTGACGCCGTACCAGGCATCGAGAGCGAGAGCCGCGCCGGCGTCGAACATCGTGTCGGCCACCTTGCCGCAGGGGTTCGCCAGGAGCACCTTCTTGGCCAGCCCCAAGCTGAAGAAGGCGGCGCCCCGGGCCAGTTTCTCGATCGTGTGGGTGCGGCTGCGAAGCTGATCGGCGATCTCGGAGAAGCGGATGATCGGCCCCGCCACCAGCTGCGGGAAGAGCGAAACGTAGCAGGCGAAGTCGATGTGGTTCTTGAGCGCCCGGCTGTGGCCGCGGTAGACGTCGATCGAGTAGCTCATCGACTGGAAGGTGTAGAAGCTGATACCCAGCGGCAGCGCCACCCGCAGGATCGAGTCGAG
>CALZJC010000465.1 GCA_945787525.1 Thermoanaerobaculia bacterium
GGCAGGCGTTCGAGAGGCTCGCGACCGAGTGCCAGGAAAGGCACGCGGCGCGTCCGGGGCGGCGCGAGCGTGGCCCTCGCTGGTAGCAGGCGATGAAGGGAGTGCAGAATGGCTGAGGATCCGGGCGCCAAGCTGAAGCCCCAGAGCAACGGGCCCAAGCGATTCGGGGCGTTCGGTGGGCTCTTGACACCCGGTGCTGCCTGAGGAGGAGCCATGAAACAGGACGACGAGCCACGCGTTGAACGAGATGGCGATTCTGATGACGACGAGGACGAGCGGGAGGATCTGGTCGACCGAGACGAGGTGCGCCCGCTCGAGATGGAGAGGCGGCGCCATCGCGACCCGGAAGAGATCGACGAGCGTCGCGAGTCGGAACGCCGGCAGCATCCCCGCCGGTCCGGCCGGCACTCGCGACAGAGCCCCGATCATGACGACTAGCGAGAAGCGCACCGAGGAGCAGGAGGCGGCCTCCGCCCGGGGCGAGCTCTCGGCAGGCGAGATCCCCATGGTGCTCGATGCCGTGGCGGCGGCGCCGGCCGGCAGCTACCTGGGTGGACTCGAGGACCAGCGGGCGGTGGCGCGCGACCTCGGCCGGCCCCTCGAGGAGAGGCTCGAGGCCTTCGAGGACGTCTCCGACTCCGAGGTCGGCGACACGAGCCTCGTGCGGGCACGCAATGTCGAGCGGGAGTTCGGCCTGCGGCAGCTGTTTCTCAAGTTCGAGGGCGGCAACCCCACCGGATCGCAGAAGGACCGGGTCGCTTTCGCCCAGGTGGCGGATGCCCTGCGCCGGGGCTTCGACGGCCTCACCGTGGCCTCTTGTGGCAACTACGGTGCCGCCCTGGCGCTCGCCTCGTCGGTTGCCGGCTTGCGTTGTGAGATCTTCGTTCCAGCGAAGTTCCACACCCGCAGAATCGAGGAGATCGAGGGCCTCGGTGCCCGCATCGAGCGTTCGGCGGGCGACTACGAGAGCGCCGTGGCCCACTCGCAGCGCCGGGCGGAGAAGGCGGAGCTCTACGATGCCAACCCGGGAGGCCCCAACACCCCGCTGCAGCTGCAGGCCTACGGTGAGATCGCGAGGGAGATCTACGACGAGCTGCGCGACGCTCCGGCGATCGTCGCGGTGCCTGTTTCCAACGGCACCACCCTGGCGGGAGTCTTCAAGGGGTTTGTCCGCCTGTACAGGCGCGGCAAGGTCTCCCGCATTCCGAGAATGTTCGGCGCCTCGTCTTTCGGCAAGAACCCGATCGTCAGGTCGTTTGAACGGGGCCTCGACAGATGTCTGGATCTGGCGCCGGAGAGGATTCGTGAAACGCCGGTCAACGAGCCCCTCATCAACTGGCATTCCTATGATGGTGATCTGGCCCTCGATGCCCTGAAGGAGAGCCAGGGCGAGGCCGTTTCGGTGAGCGATCGCAAGATGCTCCAGCATGCGCGATTGCTGCTCGAGAAAGAAGGACTGAATGCGCTGCCGGCGTCCTGCGCCGCGCTGGCGGTCCTGCTGCGGCGTCACGCCGCCGACGCGCTGCCGCCGGATCGCTACGTCATCGTGCTGACCGGTCGGCGCCAGTAGGAGGAGAGAAGAGATGGATGGCAACGCGATCATCTACTGCGAGGGGGCGTTCGGCTCGCCCAACGGCAAGACCGCCCACGGACTGGTGCGGCGAACCAGCCGCTACCGCGTGCTTTCGGTGGTCGATTCAGGCAAGGCGGGGGGGGACGCCGGCGAGATCCTCGACGGCCGCCGGATCCAGATCCCGGTCCTGGCCGATGTCGGAGAGGCGATCGCCGAGGCGCAGGAGCGCGGCTGCCGCGCGACGCACCTGGTGGTCGGGCTCGCTCCGGACGGCGGCCGGCTCGGTTCGGCGGCGCGCCGGGATCTGGCCAGCGGGATTCGCGCCGGGCTCAACGTCGACTCGGGGCTGCACGATTACCTGAGCGAAGATGCCGAGCTTGGCGCACTGGCGCGAGAGCACCGGGTGGCACTACGGGATGTGCGCCAGCCACCGCCGCGCGATCGGCTGCACTTCTTCAGCGGCAAGATCGAAGAGGTGACGAGCCTCAAGGTCGCCGTGCTGGGCACCGACTCCGCGGTCGGCAAGCGAACCACCGCCTGGCGGCTGGTCGAGGCCCTGGCAGGAGCGGGGCACGCGACCGAGCTGGTGGGCACCGGTCAGACGGCCTGGATGCAGGGCGCCCGTTTCGGCATCGTGCTCGACTCCCTGGTCAACGACTTCGTCTCCGGCGAGATCGAGCACGCGGTCTGGTCGGCGTGGAAGGAGGCCGCCGCCGACGTGATCATCATCGAAGGCCAGGGCAGCCTGATGAACCCGGCCTACCCCGGCGGCTACGAGATTCTCGCGGCGGGGCGCCCGGATGTCGTGGTCATGCAGCACGCACCGACGCGCCGCGACTACGATGGCTTTCCCGGCTATCCGATTCACCCGATCGAGAAGCAGATTCAGGCCGTCGAGCTGATCTCGGGCAAGCCGGTTGTGGCGATTACCCTCAACCACGAGGGACTTGATGCGGGCAAGATTTCTGAAGCCTGTGGGCGGCTGAGCGATCGAGTCGGCCTACCGGTCGTGGATGTTCTCGTCGACGGCGCCGACTGCCTCATTGACGCGTTGAGATCGCACCTCAGGAAGAAGGGAGTGCGTCCCGTTGTCTAGGGCGAAGGCGGTGTCGACCGGCGAGGATCGGTTGGCTCAGCTCACTGTTATCGATCGACTGGAGGTTGGTCCGGTTCGGCTCGAGACGGATC
>CALZJC010000466.1 GCA_945787525.1 Thermoanaerobaculia bacterium
CTCGAACGTGACGGTGACCGGCGCGGCGTCCAACGCGCACCGGGCGGTCGAGGTGTCCGGCTCCGAGTTGACGATCCGGCGCAGCCGGCTTTCCGCCAGCGGTTCGGCGGGTGACGACTTCGGCGTCTACGCCAGCGGTTTCGCGGTCGGCTTGGAGCCGATCCGAATCGACCACAGCGAGATCATCGGCTCGACCGCCACCGTGCGCTCGGACGTCAACGCCACACTTCTGCTGGCTTTCTCGATGCTCGACGGTGGCGCGGTCGACGACTCGAGCGGCGGCACGATCCGTTGCGCGGCGGTCTACGATGAGGGCTACGTGGTAACGGGGAACACGTGCCTGTGAGGTGCCGCGCGGCAATCTGCCTTGGGCTGCTCGCGGCGGTCGGCGTCGTCCTGGCGCCGGCCGCGGTGGCGGACGACCTGGTGGTGGACGGCACGGTCGACTCGACCAGCGGCGGCTTCCAGTTTGCCGACGGCACGGTCCAGACGTCGGCCTTCGGTGTCTACGCCGAGGTCGTCGACGTGGCTCTGAGCGGGGCTGATTTCAGTTCGATCCAGACGGCGCTCGACTCGATCCTCGACGCCTCGGCGAGCAAGCGCTACCTGGTCGTCGTCCACCCCGGGATCTACGACGGGCAGGTGACCATGAAGGCCTTTGTGGACATCCAGGGCTCGGGGCGGAACGTGACGCGGATTCGTTCGGCCGGCTTCGGCGACATCAACACCGGGACCGTCATGGGCGCCGACGATGCCGAGCTGCGGGATCTGACGGTCGAGAACACCGGCGGCGCCACGCACAACAACGCGATCGTCTGCGTCTCCAGCTCGCCGGCGATCCGCCGGGTGACGGCGATTGCCACGAGCACTTCCACCAATGACGCCCGCGCCCTTCGTCTGAACGTCTCCGACGCGGTCGTCGAGGACTTGCGAGCGGAGCTCATCGGCGGCGAGATCATCGGCGTCGGGTTCTTTGGCGGCCAGGCGAAAGTGTCGGGTCTGCGGATCGATGCCTCGGGCACCAGCGCCGTGCGCGGCGTGCTGGTGAGCAACTCGTCCGCCGCGAGCCTCACGCGGGCGCAGGTCAGCGTCGAGACCACCGGCACCTTTGTCCAGGGGATCAGCGTGCTGGCAGGCAGCGAGATCATCTTGCGTGAGGTTTCGGTGGAGGCGTCCGGAGGCTCGTCCACCAACTCGGCCCTCGAGGTGTCCGATGGTCTGGCCACCGTTCGGCAGAGCCGGCTGGCCGCCAGCGGCACCCCCGGCTATGGCCTGTTGGTACCCAGCTCGACGGCGGGCAGGGAGATCACCATCGAGCACTCGATCGTGTCGGGCGGCACCGACGCCATCGAAGGGGCGACAAACATGACGATCTTCGCCGCGGTGTCGCAGCTCATCGGCGGGGTCAACGCCAACGGCGCCACCGTCACCTGTTCCGCGGTCTACGATGAGAGCTTCCTCGGCTACACCGGGACCTGCCCATGAGAGTGCGGCGCATTGCCGGCTCGACGCTGGTCGTGGTCGCCCTTGCCGGTGCCGTGGCGGACGGTCAAGAGCTCGACGTCAGTGGCGTGATCGAGTCGACCAGCGGAGGGTTTGTCTTTCCCGACGACAGCGTGCAGACCACCGCCGGGGACGCATATGCCCAGGTGGTGGTCGTCGCCAAGAGCGGCGGCCACTTCGCCTCGATCCAGACGGCCCTCGACTCGATTCTCGACGCCGCTTCGGCCAAGCGGTATCTCGTGTGGGTGGCGCCCGGCGAGTATTCCGAGGCGGTGACGATGAAGGCGTTCGTCGATCTCGCCGGTGCGGGGCGCGCGGTGACGACGATCACCTCCGCCATCGACGGGCTGACCTCCGGTACGGTGCGGTGTGCGGACGACAGCGAGCTGCGCGATCTGACGGTGATCAACAGCGGCGGCGGCACCGACGCCGTGGCGATCTACTGCGCTGCCGGCGCGCCGGCGATCAGTCGGGTCACCGCGTCGGCCATGGCCGGCTCTGGTCGCAACAACGGCGTCCGCAACGACGGCGCGGCGTCCGTTCTGACCGACGTCGAGGCGTCGGCGAGTGGCGGCACCGACGCGGTGGGCGTGGAGAACCTCTCGGCGGCGGCAGAGCTATGGCGTGTCGAGGCGACGGCCGCCGATGGCTCGACCACCACCTGTGGGGTCTTCAACTCGGCGAGCCCGGCCGAGCTGATCGACGTCGTGGCCACCGCCTCGGGCAGCGGCGCCCTCAATGTAGGGGTCAGCAACGCCGGCGCCACGGGGGTCACGCTGCTCCGGGTCCATGCCGAAGCCACCGGAACCGGCTCCTCGATCAACGCTGGCGTCGACAACGAGGATGCGTCGATCTCGATCGTCGACAGCGTCGCCAGGGCGAGCGGCGGCAGCGAGAGCTACGGTGTCCGCAACGGGCAGGTCAGCGGCGCCTACAGTGTCGAGATCCACCAGTCGGAGCTCGCCGGGGCCGACGCGACCTTGAGCAACGACACCGGCTTCACCAGCGGTATCGCGCTTACGTTGCTCGACGGCGGCGACGTCGACGACACCAACGGCACCGTGACCTGCATCGGCGTCGTCGAGGTCGACTCGACACCGGACGCGTACGACTTCAGCGCCGCCAGCTGCCCCTGAAATAGGGTTGGCGTCCCGCTCCCGGCCGGCCATCCTCGGCGCACTTCGAGTGGGCCTGCGGTGGCCTCGGTCGCAAGGCCCTGCTATCTGCTGGCAGCTACGGCAGTTGGCTACGAGGCT
>CALZJC010000467.1 GCA_945787525.1 Thermoanaerobaculia bacterium
GACCAGGCGGGCGGGGTCTTCCCGCAGGAAGGCGTCTCCGCCCGTCATGACGGGCCCTGGATCGGGGCCCAGCCCGCAGGGCGCCCCGAATGGGCCCGCGGTACGTCATCCATAACCGGTTCCTTACGCGCTCCGACCCATGCCACTCCCACTGTCCCTCCCCAACAGATTAAAAAGCCGACCGGAGGGAAAACCCCGCCCGCCCCTTGAGACCCGCAATGCGCGCCTCACCACCTCCGCCACGCAACGCCCCACGCCACCATGCCGCAGCCCCCACACTGGACGACCGCAGCCGCATCTGGGAGAGTCGAGCCACCATGAAAGCCCTGCTCATCATCTTCCTCGTGCTCGTCCTGCTGGCGATCGGCATCGCCCTGGTCGGCGTCTTCTTTCTCGCCGATAGCGCCGGCGCCCCCCTGGGCAAGCCGCGAGTGTTGAGCATCCGTCTCGACCAGCCGCTGATCGACTACTCGCCCGTGCCCTATGTGCCGTTCCTCGAGCTCGAGCCGCCGCTCAGCGTGGCGACGCTCTACCGGGCGCTCGACCGGGCTCGGGGCGACGACTCGATCCGTGGCGTCGCGCTCTACATCCAGTCGGCCCGTTTCGGTCTCGCCAAGGCGCAGCTGCTGCGCCGCCGGCTGGCCGCCGTGTCGGCGGCCGGCAAGTTCGTCGAGTGCTATCTCGAGACCGCCGGAGAGGGCACCAACGGCACGCTGGCCTACTACCTGGTGACTGCGTGCGACCGCATCGGCCTTTCGCCGGCCGGCCACGTCAACCTGATCGGCATCTACGCCGACAGTCTGTTCATGCGCGGCACGCTCGACAAGCTGCGCATCGATCCGCAGTTCTCGACCGCCGGCGAGTACAAGAACGCCGGCGAGACCTTCACCAGCTACGGTCATTCGCCGGCGGCCCGCGAAGAGCTGGAGGCCGTGCTAGACGATCTCTACGGTCAGATCGTGGCCGACGTCGCCGCGGACCGCGACCTCGAGCCGGCCACCGTTCGGGACCTCATCGACGAGGCGCCGATCGCCGCCGAGCTGGCGCTGGAGGCCGGTCTGGTCGATTCCCTGAGCTTCCCGGACGAGTTCGAAACCCACCTCGAGGAGCTGCTGGACGACGAGCCCGCGATGGTCGGGCCGCGCGACTATGCCGGCCGCGGGCCGCGCCGCGGCCGCCGCCTGGCGGTGGTCTTTGCCCAGGGAACGATCGTGCGTGGCAAGGGCGGCGTCGACCCCTGGTCGCAACAGATCTACCTTGGCGCCGACGAGGTTCAGCGGGTGATGCGCCGGCTGGCCGACGACGCGGACATCGCCGCGGTGGTCCTGCGGATCGATAGCCCGGGCGGCTCGGCGCTGGCCTCCGACCTGATGCTGCGCGAGATCGAGCGGCTGCAGGAGAGCAAACCGGTGGTCGTCTCCATGTCCGACCTGGCCGCCTCCGGCGGCTACTACATCGCCGCGAAGGCGCAGAGCATCGTTGCCGAGCAGTCCACCCTGACCGGGTCGATCGGCGTCGTCGCCGGCAAGCTGGTCACCAGGCGATTCGAAGAGGAGCTACTGGGGCTCACCCACGACCCGATCCGTCGCGGCGCCAACGCCGGCATCTTCACCTCTACCGAGGCGTTCACATCGGCCCAGGAGGGCCACTTCCAGGCCCTCATCGAGCGCACCTACGCGCGGTTCATCCATCATGTCGCCGCCGGGCGCGAAATGACCGCGGATGAGGTCGAAGAGGTGGCTGGAGGCCGTATCTGGACCGGCCAGAGAGCCTCCGGCCTGGGGCTGGTCGACGAGATCGGCGGCCTCGAAAGAGCCCTGGAGCTGGCCCGTTCGGCGGCCGGTCTCGGCGCCGAAGAGCCCGGCTACGAGTACTTTCCGAAGCCCAAGGGCCTGACCGACTTCCTGCTCGGTAGCCAGCAGCTGCGGCTGCCCCTGCGGCTGGCCGACCTCGAGCGCCTGCTGACCCCGGAGGCGCCCAGATTGCTCCAGTTGCCAGACGACCTGCAGGAGCTGAACCGGCCGTTCTAGAGCGCCTGACGAGAACCCGCCGACCGTCTCGGAGACCCTCTCGAGCCTCCTTCGGGACCGCCCCCACAGCCCCGTGACGGATGCCCTTGCGCTGCAAAATCCGTGTGCTGTATATTGCGCCCGCTCGGCTGAATCAGACCCGCTCTCGGAGCAGAGGACTTCAACACTTTTTCCACAACCTGTGGAAAACCGATCAGGGAAGCTGTTCCCCGAATGACTACCACGAGACTCTGGTCTCAGCTCCAGAAACGGCTCGCCAAAGAGCTCGATCCGGAGGAGTTCGCGCTCTGGTTCCAGCCCCTCAAGGTGCGCTCGGAGGACCGCGAGCGGTTGGTGCTGGTCGCTCCGAACAGCCGTTTCCTGCACACCCTGGAGGAGAGCTACCGGCCGGCGGTCGACCGGGCGATCGCCGGTATGCACGAACCGTCGTTCAAGGTGCTCTTCTCGGTCGACGAGCAGTCGCGCGAGCTGCCCGCGCCACAGCTCAACCCGCGCTACCAGTTCGACAGCTTCGTTGTCGGCAGTTCGAACCAGTTCGCCCACGCCGCCTGCCGCGCAGTGGCCGAGAACCCCTCGCGCAGCTACAACCCGCTGGTCCTTTACGGCGGCGTCGGACTGGGCAAGACCCATCTGATGCAGGCCATCGGCCACCACCACCAGCTCAAGCACCGCGATCTGCAGGTGATGTACCTGCCCGCCGAGCAGTTCGTCAACGAGTTGATCAGC
>CALZJC010000468.1 GCA_945787525.1 Thermoanaerobaculia bacterium
CGATGTCAACGGCGCTCCAGGCCACCACCGGCTGCACAGACAGGTGGTCCGCCAGAGTCGCCGACTTACCGTTCAGCCGCCGCTCGAGACCGGCTGGCTCGGTCCAACCGACGGCTAGCCGGGCGCGGCGCTCGCCGGCGATCTCGGCCTCGAGAAAGAACGCCGTGCTTCCCCGCCGGTTGCACTCCGCCGGCCGCGCGCCGCGAAAGCAGCGGCTGGTGGCCAGCAGGTACAGAGCTTCGAGCAGGCTGGTCTTGCCGGCGCCGTTGGCGCCGACCACGACCTGCGGTCCGGGATCGGGTCGCCACTCCAGCGGCTCGAGGTTGCGGAAGTCGCGACAGCTGAAGCGCTCGATCAAGAAGAGAAGGCTATCGCCGGCACGGTCAGACCCGCATCGGCATGATGACGCAGAGGTATCTCACGTCGTCACCATCGATTGGCAGACCCACCGCCTGCGTGTTCTCGTCCTTGAGCTCGAGCCTGACCTTCTCGGTATCGACGGCGCTCAGGAAGTGGCCCAGATAGTCGGGGTTGATGCCCAGACTGAGCCCCTCACCCTCGAACTCGCACGCCACCTCTTCGCTGGCCTCCCCCAGGTCCGGGTTGGCGGCAGAGACTTTCGCTCCTTCAGCGGCGAGCTCGAGCCGCACCGCCCTCGCCCGATCGCCGGTCAGCAGCGCGACGCGCTGGACGGCCTCGGCGAGCAGTCTGCTGTCGAAGGTGGCGACCTTGTCGTTGTCCTTGGCGATGACCCGCTCGTAATCCGGGAAGGTACCCTCGAGAATGCGGCAGATCAGCTCTCGGCGTCCGAGCTTGAAGGAGAGATGATGCTCGCTGCGGCGGAAGTCCAGCGAGCCGTCGCCTTCGAATCGCTGCAGCTCGAGCAGCGCCTTGCGCGGCACCAGGACGCCGTCGGCCTCCACGGCGCCCTCGAAGCCGTTCTCGACCAACGCCAGCCGGTGACCATCGGTGGCGACCATCTCCAGACCGTCCTGCTTGAGCTTGACCAGGGCGCCGTTGAGCTGGAAGCGCGACTCCTCGGTGGAGACGGCGAAGATCACTTTGCCGACCATGCGCTTGAACTGGGCGAACGGCAGGGCTATCGCGCTCTCGCCATCGACCTCGGGCAGAGTAGGAAAATCGTCCGCCGACAGGCCGTTGATGGTGAATCGCGAGCTGCCGGCGGATATCTTCAACCGGTTCTCTTCGGTGAGCTCCAGCACGACCTCCTCGCCGACCACCGCGCGGATGATCTCGAGGAACTTGCGTGCTTGAACGGCTATACCGCCGGTGCCCTCGACCTCCGCCTGGCACCACGAGGTCAGCGAAACGTCGAGGTCCGTTGCGGCCAGGCCAAGCCGGTCGTCGCCGCTTTGGAGCAACAGGTGCGACAGCACCGGAATGGTGGTTCGCCGCTCGACGATGCCCTGCATCGGTGCCAGCTCGTTGAGGAATTCCGATCGCTTGAGGCGAATTTTCATAGAAGCTACTCCGTCTTGGGAAGACCGTCAATATAGCACAGGGGTAGTAGTAGTAGGGCCTGTTGGAAAGTGGAAAACCGGCCGAGGAGTTGGTCTTGAAGCGAGATTGCGCCAGGCGCCCTGTCGAGCGTTCTGCGGACCTCCTGCGGAGAATCGGCGGACCCCTGCGGAAAGCCATCCGCCGCTACCCGGTTCTCCACAGATTGTCCGCCGCGGATCGCCAGGCGATCCACAGCCGCGCGCGCGGGCCGGCGGCTTTCTAGGACAAATGGCGGACCATCCCCTGGAGCATCCGGCGCAGGTCGGAGTCCTCCCGCTGTAGCTTGTCGATCTTGTCGACCGAGTGCATCACGGTGGAATGGTGTTTGTCGTTGAACTGCTTGCCGATCTCGGGGTACGAGAGGTCGGTCAGCTGCTTGCACAGGTACATGGCGACCTGGCGCGGAAAGACGATCTGCTTGGCGTTGTTGCGGCTCTTGATCTCGCTCACCTTGAGGCCGTAGTGGCGGGCCACCAGCTTGACGATCTCCGGCGCCGTCACGCGCCGCCCTTCGGCCGGCAGGATGTCCTTCAAAGTCTCCTTGGTGAGCTCCAGAGACAACGGCCTGCCGGTGAGCGAAGAGAAGGCCAGCACCCGGATCAGCATGCCCTCCAGCTCGCGGATGTTGGACTTGACGTTGTGGGCGATGAACAGGGCGACGTCGTCCGGCAACACGACTTTTTCGAGCTCGGCCTTACGCCTCAGGATCGCCACCTTGGTCTCCAGATCGGGCGCCTGGATGTCGGCGATCAGGCCCCACTCGAAGCGGCTGCGCAGCCTCTCTTCGAGCTGCGGGATCTGCCGCGGCGAGGAGTCGGAGGAGAGGATGATCTGTTTCTGGCTGGTGTAGAGCGTGTTGAAGGTGTGGAAGAACTCCTCCTGGGTGCGCTCCTTGTTGGCCAGGAACTGGATATCGTCGACCAGCAGCACGTCGATGTTGCGGTAGCGCTCGCGGAAGTCCGGCATGCGGTTGAAGCGCAGCGAGCTGATCAACTCGTTGACGAACTGCTCGGCGGGCAGGTACATCACCTGCAGATCGCGGTGCTTGAGCTGGATGTGGTGGCCGATGGCCTGCATCAGGTGGGTCTTGCCGAGCCCGACGCCGCCGTAGAGGAACAGCGGGTTGTAGCTGCGGGAGGGGTTCTCGGCCACCGCGCGGCAGGCCGCGTGGGCGAACTGGTTCGAGCTGCCGACGACGAAATTGTCGAACTG
>CALZJC010000469.1 GCA_945787525.1 Thermoanaerobaculia bacterium
CTGCGGACGACCCGCTCCGGCTCGAGCAGCGCGTCGAGCCCGCGCCCCAGTCCCCGGCGTCGGCTCACGCCGCCCTCCCAAGGAGCTCGCGCGCCAGGGCCAGATAAGCCTCGGCACCGCGGCTCTTGATGTCGTACTGGAGAATCGGCTGGCCGTGGCTCGGCGCCTCGGCCAGTCGCACGTTGCGGGGCACGACCGTCTCGAACACACGGCTGCCAAAATGCCGCCGCACCTCGTCCGAGACCTCTCGCGAGAGATTGGTGCGCTCGTCGTGCATGGTGAGAAGGATACCGCCAAGCGCCAGCCGGGGGTTGAATCCGCCTCGCACCCGCCCCAGAGTCTCGACCAAAGCGCTGATCCCCTCGAGAGCGAAGTACTCGCACTGCATCGGCACGACGACCCTCTCGGCCGCCGCCAGGGCGAGTACCGTCAGGTGGCCCAACGACGGCGGGCAGTCGAGCAGGATCACGTCGAGCTCCGCGTCCACGCTGGCGAGGGCCTTCCGTAAACGGTACTGCCAGCCGTCCAGGCCTACGAACTCGACTTCGACCCCGACCAGGTCGCGGCCGGCCGGCACCAGCCGAAGATTGGGAAAGCCGCTCTCCCGGATGGCCTCGGCGATCGGCACCTGACCGCTGAGCACATGGTACAGATGCGGTGGCGCCGGCTCGACGCCCAGACCGCGCGTGGCGTTCCCCTGAGGGTCACAGTCCACCAGCAGAACCCGCTTTTCGAGCGCCGCGAGCGCCGCTCCCAGGTTTATGGCGGTCGTGGTCTTGCCCACGCCGCCCTTCTGGTTGGTGATCGCCAGAACGGTCCTCATGGCGCGCGCCGCACCTCCACGACCCGTCGGCGCTCGCTCCCCGGAAGGGCAAGCTGCCGCGTCGCCGCCCAGCCCAAGGGCAGGTCCAGAGCCCCCGCTCCGCGCCACCAGAGCAGCGCGCCCGCCGGGGCCAGGCGGCCCAGCAGGGCAAGCAGGGTGGCCGGCGGCAGATTGACGGCGCGCAGGGTCACGAAATCGAGATCTCGGGGAACTTCAGGCGGCAGGGAGGCCGAGACTCTAGCATTGAGGCAGTGGCAGGGCAATGCGGCGCGCGCCGCCGCGGCGCGCAGAAACGCCCACTTGCGCTGGCGTGACTCGACGAGCCACACCTCGAGCCCTGGCCGCGCGGCGGCGATCACGAAGCCGGGGAATCCCGCCCCCGAACCGACGTCGAGAAGCCTCCCCCGGCACTCCGTAGCGATCCAAACCACCGCGGCCAACGACTCTCCGTAGTGCCGCTCGATCGCGTCGGCCTCGGTTCCCGGGCCGATCAGGGACATGCTGCGCCCCCACTCCCCGAGCAGTTCGTAATGGGCGCGCAGGGCCTCGATCGCATCGCTCGGCAGCGGGTCGGGGGCGACCCGCCGCAGCCGGCGCGCGAAAGTCCCGGGGTCGAGGCGGGGCAGGGCCATCAGGCCCGCCACCCGGCCACGCCGTGGGTGACGCGTGTCTGTTCCACGTGATACCCGACGGTGAAACAACCCGCCCCTGCCACTTCCGGCGGCGCCGCCGGCGATGCCGGCCGGCAAAGCGGGCTAGGATGTTCCACGTGACACCCGACGGTGAAACAACTGCCGGCGAAGACCACCGCGCCGCCTTCGAGGTCGGCCTGCTGGTGGGTTTGCTCGTTGGCGAGGGTCACTTCGGCGGTGACGGGCGGCAGCCGCAGGTCACCCTGCGCATGCACACCGACCACGAGCGGCTCTTTCGATGGATCGAGAAGAGCTTTCCCGGCGGCAAGCTGTACGGTCCGTATCACCACGGCGGGAGAAGCTACTACCAGTGGATGGCCCGAGGCCGATTCCTGCGCGAGAAGCTCCTGCCGATCCTCGAGCGCCATCTCACCGCCGAGCTGGACGAGAAGGCGTTCCGGCGATTTCGTGAGATGAAGACGCGCTACGGGCTCTAGCGCGGCGCCCGGCTCAGAATCCGTGCCTCGCCTCGATGTCGGCGCCCCCGCCGTCACCGTCGGCCGGCCGGATGACGACCCTCTTGTGCAGGCCGGTGCCCCGGCTCTCGGTGACCACCGCCGGGGAGTCCTTGAGCGCCATGTGCACGATCCGGCGCTCGTCCGGGGCCATCGCGGGCAGGGTGCGCGGGCTGCCGTCGCGGCTGGCGGCTTCGGCTTCCTTGTAGGCCAGCGCCTCCAGCCTCTCCTTGCGCTGCTGGTGGAAGTCCTGGCTGTCGACCCGCACGAAGCTCGACCGGCCGGTCAGCCCGCGCAGCAGGCGAGGCACCAGATGCTGGATCGCCAGCAGCCCCTTGCCATCCTCGACCACCAGCAGCGATCCGTCCGGGCCCTCGACCTCCACCTCGATGCGCTCCGAACCGGAGCGTGCGGTCGCCTCGGCGTCGATGCCGGCGAAGCCGAGAAGCGTTGCGGTGGCGCGCTCGGCCGCGGCCAGTAGCTCGTCATCCCGCTCGGAGTCGTCCTCCTCGGAGTCGTCCTCCTCGGAGTCGTCCGTCTCGGGCTGTCGAGCTTCGGCGGCCGGCTCCATCCGCTCCGGCTCGTCCGTCGAGGCACCGGCGGGCTCAGCCGGCCACTCGCGGGCCGGCGCGGCGGGAACCGCTGGCGCGGGCTCGATCTCGGTGACCGGTGGCGGTGCCGCGTCGGCCCCGGCGGGCTCGACGGCGGAGGAGTCCCTCTCCGCTCCGCGACGCTGCGCGTCCGGATCCACCGC
>CALZJC010000470.1 GCA_945787525.1 Thermoanaerobaculia bacterium
CCGGTCAACCCCGACCTGCTGTTCCTGGGCACCGAGTTCGGGCTCTACATCTCGGTCGACGGGGGAGCCGGGTGGGCCCGGTTCACCGGCGACCTGCCGATGGTTCCCGTGCACGACCTGGACATCCATCCGCGCGAGCACGACCTGATCGTCGGCACCCACGGGCGCGGTATCTACATCCTCGATGACCTGACGCCGCTGCGCGCTCTGACCCAGGAGGTGGTCGACTCCAAGTTCGCCCTGCTGCCGGCGCGCGACGCGGTCATGGTGCTCAACAGCCCGACCTTCGGCTTCGGTGGCGACGACGAGTTCGTCGGTCGCAACCCGCCGGCGGCGGCGAGCATCTTCTACTACCAGTCGCGGCGGCACATCTTCGGCGACCTCAAGGTGGAGGTCTACGACGCCGACGGCGAGCTGATCACGACCCTGCCCGGCGGCAAGCGCAAGGGCATGAACCGGGTCGACTGGCCGATGCGGTTGAAGGCGCCCAAGCTGCCGGCGGCCACCTCGCTGGCGCCGGCATTCGTCGGCCCGCGGGTGCCCGAGGGCACCTACACCTACAAAGTGAAGAAGGGCAAGCAGACCTACGAGGGCAGCGTCTCGCTGGTCAAAGATCCCCGCGCGAAGCACTCGGATGAGGACCGCGCGCTGCAGCAGGAGCTGGCGCTGGAGCTCTACGCGCTGCTCGAGCGGCTGACCTACACCGTGGATGCGGCCACCGATCTGCGCGATCAGGCACGGGCCCGAGCTGACGGTATGGACGAGCGCAACCGCGTGGCGCGGCGGCTGAACGACTTTGCCGACGCGCTCGAGGAGTTCCGCTCCGCGCTGGTCTCGACCAGCGAGGCCGGGCCGATCTCGGGCGACGAGAAGCTGCGCGAGAAGCTGGCCAACGTCTACGGCGCGGTGACCGGCTACGACGGCCGGCCCACCCGGTCCCAGATCGACCGCACGGTGGTCCTCAAGGGACAGCTGGAGAGCGCCGAGACCGACTTCGGGGCCAGGTCGTCCGGTCGCGATTTCGACACTCTCAACACCCAGCTCGGCGGCCGTGGCCTCGACGAGCTGGTGGTCATGACGCGTGAGGCCTGGAAGCAGAAGCAGGAGAAGGGTGGCGCTACCAGGACCACCGTGTCGGTCAAGCAGCTGCGCCGGCTGCTGACCGGTCCCGTCGCGTTGCCGTTGCTCGGTCTCTGAGCAGAGAAAGGGCCCCGGCGCGGTGGGCGACCGGGGCCCGGACGCCTGCGGTGACCTCGGTCGCCAAGCCCTGCCTCTGCAGACGGCCACGGCAGTTCGCTGCGAGGCCGGTGAGAAGGGCAGCTAGCGGGCCAGCGCGGGCTGCGGGGTGATGCGCAGATACGGCTTGAGCTCGGTCCACCCCGCCGGAAACTTGGAGCGCGCCTCGTCGTCGGTCAGCGCCGGTGCGATGACCACGTCCTCGCCCAGCCGCCAGTTGACCGGGGTGGCGACCTGGCAGTAGTGGGTCAGTTGCAGCGAGTCGATGACCCGCAGGATCTCGTCGAAGTTGCGGCCGGTGGAGGCCGGGTAGGTGAGGGTCAGCTTGACCTTCTTGTCCGGCCCGATGACGAACACCGAGCGCACGGTCATGGTGTCGTCGGCGTTGGGGTGGACCATGTCGTAGAGGTCTCCCATGACCTTGACGTCGCGGCGGGCGAACTCCGCCGCCAGCTTCGCGGCCTCGCCCAACTCGGTGGTGCAGACCGGCGTGAAGTCCTTGGGGTGTGAGAACAGGATCCCCCATCCTTCGCTCAGCCACTCGTGAAAGCGGATCGGCCCCTCGGTCGTGACCGCCTCGAAATCGGGTGCCGTGTCTCCCAGTCGGATCGTCATTGCTGGCTCCTTTCGTTCTTGCCCCGGCCGAACCGTGCTTGTCCCGATGCGGCTCCGGGCTGTGATGGTGGCTAGAATAGGAGCGACTCCAGCGAGGGTCTTTCGGGTTTTCTTCGGATTCCTTGTGGAATCGGGGGGGACGTCATGCAGGTCAGGTTCGGTGACTGTCTGCTCGACACCGAGGCGCGGCAGCTATCGCGCGCCGGTCGACCGGCAGAGTTGACGCCCAAGGGCTTCGAGCTGCTGACCAATCTGTTGGCCGGCCGCCCACGAGCCTTCTCCAAGCAGCAGCTGCACGAGGTTCTGTGGCCCGACACCTTCGTGGTGGACGTCAGCCTGGCGCGGTTGGTGTCGGAGGTGCGCAAGGCGATCGGCGACGACGCGCGCGCGCAGCGCTACATCCGCACCGTTCACGGCTATGGCTACGCCTTCAGCGGCGAAGTCGTCGAAAAGGTCGGCGAACGTTCGACCGGTCCGGCCGCACCCTGCTGGCTGGTCTGGGGACGCCGCATGGTCCCACTGGGAGGAGGCGAGAATCTGGTCGGGCGGGCGGTGGAATCGGTGGTGTTCATCGATTCCAGCAGGGTCTCGCGCCACCACGCGCGTATCGAGGTGACCGAGACCGGCGCAGTGCTTGAAGATCTGGGCAGCAAGAACGGCACGTACATCGAGGGGAAGCGGGTGGAGGGCACCGTGGCGCTCAGCGACGGCGATCAGATCACCGTCGGCCCCATGGTCATGGTCTTCCGCTCGGCGGATGGCGCCGCCAGCACCGAGACCGAGCTGACCGCCATGGACGGGCCGAGCTCGGAGCCGGAGAGAGCCTGAGATGCTGCCCGCCGGTGCCGTTCTCGGCCCCTACCGCATGCTGATCCACGCCCTCTCGCGCCTCGAGGACCCGGAAGTGGCCTCTCGAGCCTCTGCCTTCCAGTTTCGAGGACAGGACTGCGACATCCGTCAGATCGGCCGCCGGCTCGGTGTCGGTACGATCCTCGAGGCCCTGTTGGCGAGGCTCGAGTGACCGAGGTCTCCTTGATCGGCCGCCGCCTGGGACCCTACGAGATTCTGGAACGCCTCGGCGCGGGGGGCATGGGGGAGGTGTATCGAGCGCACGATTCGCGTCTGCAGCGCGAAGTGGCCGTCAAGGTCCTGTCGGCGGAGTGGGCCGGTGACGAAGATCGGTTGCGCCGATTCGAGGCCGAGGCGCGTGCCGTGGGTCTTCTCAACCACCCGAACCTGCTTACCGTCCACGACCTGGGCCGTCAGGACGACCTGTTCTTTCTGGTCACCGAGCTCCTCGAGGGGGAGACCCTTGCGGTGCGGCTCCAAAGCGGCCCGTTGCCGGCGAGCAAGGCGATCGACTTCGCGCGTCAGCTCGCTTCGGGCCTGGCGACGGCGCACGAGCGTGGCGTGATCCACCGCGACCTCAAGCCGGCCAACCTCTTCGTGACCGGCGACGGGCGCATCAAGATCCTCGACTTCGGAGTCGCCAAGGTGCGCGATGACGCCACGCCGGACGATCGGACCCTCGACGGCGGGACCACGACGGGAACGATGATCGGTACCGTGGGCTACATGGCGCCGGAGCAGGTCCGCGGTCAGCAGGTCGATCAGCGGGCCGACATCTTTGCCCTCGGCGCCGTGCTCCACGAGATGCTCTGTGGCCGGCGCGCTTTTCAGGGCGACACCCCGGCCGACACCCTGATGGCGCTGCTCGGCGGGGATCCGGAGCCGCTCGACGAGCGGCAGGTCCCGCCCGCCCTCTGCCGGATCGTCCGGCGCTGTCTCGAGAAGGAGCCGGGTGAGCGCTTTTCCGGCGCGCGCGACCTGGGCTACGCGCTCGAGGCGGTGCGCGAGGGGAGTGAAGAGTCGGTGGCCGTCGCCGGTCGTGTCCGATCGCTCGCGGTGCTGCTCTTTCGCGATCTGGCGGGCGGAGCCGAGAACGCCCATCTGGGTATCGGCCTGGCCGACGCGCTGGTCTCCGAGCTGGCACAGGTCGAAACGCTGACCGTCCGCCCCACTGCCGCCAGCCTGCGGTATCGCGAGGTGTCTCGAGAGCCACGGGAGATCGGCCGTGAGTTGGCGGTCGAGACCGTGGTGGACGGCTCCTTCCAGCGTGCCGGTGAGCAGCTGCGGATCACCGCGCAGCTCGTCGACGTGGCCGGTGTGCAGCCGGTCTGGGCGACCAAGCTCGACGGCACGGCAGAGGAGATCTTCGACCTTCAGGACCGTCTCGCGCGCCGGCTTCGTGAGGCATTGAGACTGGAGGAGCCGGCGCCGCGAGGCGGTGCGGTGGGCCGGCCGGCCGGCCGTGCCTACGAGCTGTACCTCAAGGGCCGGCTCAAGCTCAGCAGTGAAACGCGGGCGGACACGCAGGCGGCGATCGAGTGGTTCGAGCAGGCGCTCGCCGCCGATGGCGACTTCGCTCTCGCCTGGGCCGGCCTCGCCGACGCCTATTCGCGTATGGCGTTCACGTTCGATCCCGAAGGTGACTGGTATGCG
>CALZJC010000471.1 GCA_945787525.1 Thermoanaerobaculia bacterium
TGAGCGCGACCTTGAAGCCGGCGTCTCTCGCCGCCGCCGCCAGACGGGTCATGCAGGCGCTCGAGGTGTCGATCACCGGCACCTCGGCGGCGCGCACCAGGTCGGGGTAGGCCTCGGCGATGTCGCGGCGGCCCATCACCACCTCGTGGCCGGTCGCGCCGACGGCGCGCAGCGAGTCGCGGGCCTTGGCCCGCTCGTCCGGGCCGGCGTTGTCGAGGCCGATGGTGAAGGCCGGCAGGGGACGACCCAGCTCTCGCGAGGCAAGGGCGAGCACCAGGCTGGAGTCGAGGCCGCCGCTGAGGTAGCCGGCGACGGGAACGTCGCCGCGCAGGCGCCGCTCGACGGCGTGGCCCAGCAGCTCGCCGAGCTCGTCCGTCAGCCGGCCGGTCCGACCGCGCCGCTCGTCGCCGCGATCCGGGAAGTCCAGATCCCAGTACTGCACGACCCGCCTCGCCCCGTCGGCCGCTTCGAGGTAGCGGCCCGGCTCGAGAGCGCTGACGCCGGCGAAGCAGGTCCGTCGGGCCGGTGCGCTGTAGAAGCAGAAGCAGTGGTCGAGGCCGACGGGGTCCGGCCGCGCCTCGACCAGGCCGCAGGCGAGCAGCGCCTTGACCTCCGAGGCCCACAGCAGCCAGCCGTCGGCCTCGGCGTAGTGCAGTGGACAGATGCCGACGCGATCGCGCGCCAGCAGCAGCCGGCGGCGGCGGCGATCCCAGAGAGCGACCGCGAACTGGCCGCGGGCGCGGGCGAACATCTCGCTGCCGAGCTCCTCGTAGAGGTGCACCCAAAGCTCGGTGTCGGAGCGGCTCGCCAGGCGGTGGCCGCGCCCCTCGAGCTCCCGCTGCAGCATGGGGTAGTCGAACAGCTCGCCGTTGAACGAGACCCAGATCTCGGAGGTCTCGTTGGCCAGCGGCTGGCGGCCGCTCTCGAGATCGACGATGGCGAGCCGCCGCACGCCCATGGCCGTGGGCCAGGGCTCGCGACATGGCCGCGAGCCGTGTGCGGTCGAACGGCCGCGTGCCGCGCAGGTCCAGCGCGCCGACTATGCCGCACATCGGAGCGCTCCGTCGGGCAGGCGCCGGGGCCGCGCCGTGGAAGGGCGGGGGCCGCTCATCGGGCGGGAGCCTCCGACCGGGCGGCAGGGTCGCCGGAGGCCGCGGCCTGCCGCCGGCGCCAGTCGAGCAGGAACTCGGCCACCTCTCGGCTCTCGCTGGTCAGTGGGGTCTTGGACTGGGCGCCCAGCCGCCGCCCGCCGCTGGCGTGCCACTCCTGGAAGGCGCCGCGGGGCAGGGCGACGACCTCCAGCTGCCCGAAGCCCTTCTGCCGCCGGCAGCTGGCGTACATCGGGTTGAGCGCCATGAGCCGGCGGTCGAGATCGGCGGCGAACGCCGCCAGGTCGCGCGGCGGCGGCGCGAACTCGATGAACCACTGCAGGGCATGACGTCGGCCACCGGCGGCGGGCCGGGGGGTGACGTGCACCTCGAGGCAGTGCACCGCCGCGGCCTCGGCGGTCTGCCGCAGCGAGCGCCGTATCTGCTCGCCGCTGACCTTCTCTCCGTAGCTGTCCAGGAGGTCGCCGATGCGGCCGGCGACGACGATGCGATGCGGCCGCAGCGAGGTGAAGCGAACCAGGTCGCCCACGGCGTAGGACCAGAAGCCGCTACTGGTGGTCAGATAGAGCGCGTAGCAGACCCCGGTCTCCACCTCGCCGATGCCGTAGCGTCGCGGCGCCGGCGAGTCGAGCTCGTCCTGGCGCACGAACTCGAAGTAGACGCCGCAGTCGAGATGCAGCTGCATCGCCGCCTCGTCGGGCTCGGCCTGAAAGGCGACGAAGCCCTCCGAGGCGCCGTAGGTCTCGACGAACCGTACCGGCGCCGGCCCGATACGCTCGGCCAGCGCCCGGCGGTAGGCGGCGAGTGGCGCGCCGCCCGAGATCACCAGCTCGAGCCTGGGCCAGATCCGGGCCACCGTCTGCGCCGCGCGCCGGTGACGCCGGCGGTAGCGCTCCAGCAGGCGATCGAAAAAGCCGAGACCCCAGCCCGGCACCCCGACGAAGACCCGCACGTCCCGCTCCATGGCGTAGTCGGCCAGGGCGTCGATCTTCTGCTCCCAGTCGTCCAGGTCGCGGATCCGCGGCGGCATCGTCTTGCGCCGCCGGATGGCGCCCAGCGGCCCGCGCGTCGAGCGCAGGTGCTCGGCGATCAGCCCGCTGATCTCGCCGGTCATGACCCCGGGGCGGCCGGGCATCTCGGCGATGGCGCCGGTGAGGGCCAGCGGCGTGCCGCCCAGCGCGGCTGCGCTGCCGGTGGCGACGACGTGGGAGAGGAAGGCGGCGGCGCCGAAGGCGTAGTTGTGCCGCATCGTCTCGTCGCTCACCGGGATCGTCTGGCCGGCGCCGGTGGTGCCGGCCGAGGTGGCGAACCAGCGGTAGCGGCCCGGCCAGAGAATGTCGGCCTCACCGGCGACGCAGCGCTCGATCGCCCCGGCGTAGGCGGAGAAGCTCGCCAGCGGCACCCGTTCGGCGTACGCCCGGCCCGGCGCGGGCTCGGCGGCCAGCTCGGCGAAGCCGTAGCGTCGCCCCCACTCGGTGCCGGCGGCGTGGCCCAGCAGCCGGCGCAGCACGGCCTCCTGGGCGGCCACCGGGGCGCCGGCGGCCCGCCGCAGCCTGCGCAGGTGGGGCGACAAGCGGAGCAGGCGGGCGGCGGCGCTCACGCGATCGGCCTCGCCGGTCTTCCGCTCACTGCAGCGAGGGATCGATCTCGATGACCAGCTCGCCGGTGATCGCCGCGTCTTCGAGCAGCACCACCCCGCGACCGGCCCGCAGGGTGACGTCGCCGGTGGCGCCGACCTCGTAGGGGCCGGCGAGGATGTAGCCGCAGGCCTCTTCGGTCACCTCGCCGGTCACCGGCGCCACCGTCTCCAGCAGCAGGTTGTAGGTGCCGCCGGAGCACTCGACCATGGCGGCGGCGGCGTCGACCTGGGCCAGGCCGTAGCCGCTGAGGCGGTCGAAGCCGGGCGTCTCCATGTCGAGCGCCGTCATCTCGAGCGCCTCGTACAGGCTGGCGGGCAGCAGGGCGAGGCTCGGCTGCAGATCCAGCAGCAGCGCCGCGGCGCCGGCGCTGTGGGCCGAGGCGGCGGAGCTGCCGAAGAAGTTGGGGTGGGAGTCGTTCTCGTTCTCGCACTCCGGGGCGCCCGTGGGACACAGCGGCAGGTCGAAGCCGAACACATCCACGTCGACGGTGGTGTTGCCGCCGTCCGGACAGACCACGTTCACCTTGTCGCGCAGCTCGAAGACGGGGTTGTCGTCGAGGTCGAAGAGGATCGGGATGCCGCCGGCGGAGGAGTACGACTTGAGCAGCGGCGGGGTCTGGCTCGGCGGCGTGTCCTGATAGAAGGCGACCCCGGCGGTCAGGGCGCCGGCGGCGTTGACGTGGCCGTAGGCGGTGCCGCCGCAGATGCCGCCGTCGCACAGCGTGCCGGCGCCGGGGAAGAACTGGTCGATGGAGCTGTCGCCCTGGAGCGCCAGATCCAGCACGATGTACTTGATGACGCCCGGTGGCGGCCCGCCGCCGTCGGGGTGCTCGATGTAGAGGTTGTAGGTCGTCGTGGCTGG
>CALZJC010000472.1 GCA_945787525.1 Thermoanaerobaculia bacterium
CTGCGTCAGCGCGCCTTGCCAGCAACGCCGAGGGCTCGCCCATACGGCAAGCCAAGTCGGAGACACAACACCAGTTAGAGCGCTAGAACCGATATCCGCCGCCCACCACGAAGTGGTCGGAGTCGAGTCGGGTGGCGCTGTCGCCGCCCACCACCGAGCCGTTGGCGTCGGTGCGGGTGCGCTTGTACTCGCCGAAGACGGCGAAGCGGCGGCTGAGCTGGAGTTCCATGCCGGCCAGGAGCTCGGTGGCGAGCTTGCCGGCCTCGTAGCCCTGGCGGCTCTCGTCGAGCACCGTCGAGTGGGTGTAGAGCACGGTGGCGCCCACCCCGAGCCCGGCGTAGGGGCGCCAGCGTCCGTCGGGAAACTCGTCGCTGCGGCCGCGGCGCAGCCGGGCCAGGCCGGTGAGCAGATACATGTTGACGCCGTTGCCGACGTTGTAGCGCTGGACGAACTGCCCGAGCGGGGCGGTGCCCGCGACCTGGTCGCCGTCGAGGGTGCCGCTGACCTCGACGAGGCGATCGGTCCGGGCGAAGACTTTGTAGTGGATGATGTCCACCGCCAGCCCGAGCCAGGGTCGCCGCTCGAAAAAGCGCCCGATGCGCACGCCGATATAGGGGATCGACGGCTGGCTCAGCGAGTAGTCCTCCCAGCTGACCTGGCGGAAAGTGAGGTCGAAGCGCTCGCCGGGCACCCGCACTCGCAGCTCCGAGTCCTCGGTCAGCCCGAGACCGGTGTAGAGCTGGACGAACCAGCCGTCGAGCCCCGGCCCGGCGAGGGCCGGCGCGCTCGGCAGGGTCGCCGCGAGGCAGATCGCGGCGGCGAGCATGGCTGGGCGGGACACCGGCGCGATCATAGCCTGCCGGGACTACCACGGGCTGCTGGGGCATACTCGGTGGACCGATGAGCGTGCCGCGTATCGAACTCGCCGCCGCCGGGCCGCAGCTGTCGCGCCTCGTCTTGGGAATGTGGCGGTTGGCCGACTGGCGGCTCGGGACCGACGAGCTGCTGGCGCTGATCGAGGCCTCTGTCGAGCTGGGGATCACGACGTTCGACCACGCCGACATCTACGGTGACCACACCTGCGAGGGGCTCTTCGGGCAGGCGCTGCGCCGTCGACCCGAGCTGCGCCAGCGCATGGAGCTGGTGACCAAGTGCGGCATCAAGCCGGTCTCGGCGAACCGGCCGGGACACGGCGTCACGCACTACGACACCCGCCGCGAGCACATCCTGCGGTCGGTGGAGAGCTCCCTCCGCGCGCTCGGCACCGACCGCATCGACCTGCTGCTGCTGCACCGTCCCGATCTCCTGCTGGATCCGGACGAGATCGCCGCGGCCGTCGGCGCCCTGCGAGATGCGGGCAAAGTCGGGCATTTCGGCGTCTCCAACTTCACCGCCTCGCAGGTCGACATGCTGACCGCGCGGCTGCCCTTTCCGGTGGTCACCAACCAGATCGAGATCTCGCCGCTGGCGATCGGCGCCTGGAGCGACGGTACGCTGGACCAGTGCCAGAGGCTGCGCATCGCGCCCATGGCCTGGTCGCCGCTGGCCGGCGGCAGGCTGTTCCACGGCCGGGACGAGCGCCACCGGCGGGTCCGCCGAGTGCTCGGCGAGCTGGCGGCCGAGCTCGACGCCGGTGCCGACCAAGTGGCTCTCGCCTGGCTGCTGGCGCACCCGGCGGGCATCCTGCCGATCCTCGGCACCGGCAAGCTCGACCGGATTCGCGCCGCCGTGGCGGCCTGCGATCTGTCGCTCGTCCGGCAGCAGTGGTTCCGGCTGTGGACCGCGTCGACCGGCGAGGAAGTTCCCTAGCCAGGCCTCGCGGCTGCAGACAGCTGCGGCACTTCGCCACGAGGCCGGTGAGAAGGGCAGGCTAGAGCGCGCGCCGTAGAAAGCGGCCGCAGCCCGGCTCGACATCCAGCCGCCCGTCGCTGTAGCGCACGCCGCCGCCGGCGATGACCGCCGAGGGCAGCCCGCGCAGCTCGAAGCCCTCGTAGGGCGTGTGGTCGCAGCTCTGGTGGTGGCTCGCCGCCGAGATCGTGCCGGTCGCCTGGGGATCCCAGATCACCAGGTCGGCGTCGCTGCCCTCGGCCAGCGCGCCCTTGCGGGGGTGGAGGCCCATCAGCCGGGCCGGCCGCGTCGAGACCAGGTCGACAAAACGCTCGGGGGTCAGCCGGCCGGCGCCGACACCGTTGGTCCAGAGGAGGGCGAGCCGATGCTCCACTCCGGCCAAGCCGCCCGGGATGAGTCGGAAGTCGTGCTCGCCGAGCCTCTTCTGCTCGAGCGTGAACGGACAGTGGTCGGTGCCGATGGACTCGAGCGTGCCGTCCTCCAACGCCTGCCACAGCGCCTCCTGGTTGCCCGCCGGCCGGATCGGCGGCGCGCAGACGAAGGCGCCGCCCTCGAACCCGGGCCGCTCGTAGACCGAGTCGTCCAACAGCAGGTACTGTGGGCAGGTCTCGCCGCGCACCGGCCAGCCGCGTTGGCGGGCGCGGCGCACGGCGGCCGCCGAGTCGGCGCAGGTGACGTGCACGACGTACAGCTCGGCGCCGGTCGTGGCGGCCAGGGTGGCGGCGCGCCAGGTGGCCTCGCCTTCGAGCTCGGGCGGTCGCGACAGGGCATGAAAGCGCGGCGCGGTCTCGCCGGCGGCGGCGAAGCGGGCCCGCAGGTGCTCGGTGGCCTCGCCGTGCTCGGCGTGGATC
>CALZJC010000473.1 GCA_945787525.1 Thermoanaerobaculia bacterium
CCTCGTCGGCGCCGTCGGTAAAGAGCACCAGGGCCCTCTGACCCGGCGCCTCACCGAACGAGGCCGCGGCCTCGGCGATGCTGTCCCAGAGTGTCGTCTCGCCCCTTGCCACCAGCCCCGCGAGTGCCCGCTCCAGCTCGGCCGGCCGGTCACCGAAGCCGGTCTCGGCCCTCAGGCGGTCGGCAAAGGAGAGGACCGCGAGACGGACCTCGGGTGAGGCCAGGGCGGCTCCGACGAACCGCGTCGCTGCCGCCGTGACCTCGCGCAGTGAGTCCTGCATCGATGCCGACGTGTCGATCAGAAGCGCCGCCTGCAGCGGCGCCTGACCCGGGCCGACGAGCCTCTGGAGGGTCTGCGGCCTGCCCTCGTCGGTGAGCCGGAAGTCGTTCATGGCGAGGTCCAAGATCGGCTCGCCGCGGCCGTCGACCACCAGCACCGGAATCTCCACCAGCCGCACGTCGACCACTTCGGTCGGCCCGGCGGCGTTGACCAGCACCGCATCCTCCGCCGAGCCGCCGCCGGGCAGATAGGCGACCGCGCGGACCACCGCCGGCTCGGCGCCGGAGAGGCGGAGGACGGTCGACAGGGGTGGCTCGGTGAAGGTGGCCCGCAGCTCTTCGCCGACGTAGAGCTCGACCCGTTCCGGGCGCTGGCCGTCCGGGGTCTCGACCTCGACGCGGGCGGTCAGGCTGCCGGGGTAGATGCCGCCGCTCCGCGGCTCGATCAGCCGCACGCGGAAGCGCGCTGCTCCCTGGTTGAGCCAGATCTCATCGCTGGCCACCTGGCGCTCGCCGACGAAGCCGACGACCCGCACCCGGTGCGGCGCCGGCGACGGGCCGAGGTTGAGCTCGGCGCTCCAGGGCGGCCGCCTGAGGGTGAAGACCGGCCGCTCGTCGAGAAAAAACGTGACCTTGTCGAGCTCGCCCTCGGCGCGGGCGGTGAAGCGCACCGGCCCGGCCAGACCGGCCCCCGGCGGCGCGTTCAACCGTAGCGAAGGGCCCACCGGGGCTCCGGCCGCCGCCGGCGGGCCGCCGAGCACCGCCAGCAGGCTCTCGCCGGGGTCCTCCGGTAGCCCCTCCGGGCTCGGCACCGTAAGCTCGCGCACCACCTGGGCATAGAGGCCCGAGAAGACGTCTTGGAGCAGCAGCCGCAGGGTCAGCGGCCCGGGGCGCAAATAGCGGGTGAAGCCCAGCGGGATCGCCTCGGCGCCCTGCGGGGTTTCGCCCTCGAAGCGGTAGCGGAAGCTCTCGAACAGGCGGCCGTCGCGGATCACCTCGCCGGCGACGTCGAAGTTGTGGAACGGCCGGTCGTCGAAACGCCGGCCGGGAGCCTCGCCCACCGGCACCGCGAGGAGCACGCGGACGGCGGTGCGGCTCTGTCGCCGGGCGGGAAAATCGATCTCGGCCCGGACCGCGATCGTTGCGGCGCCCTCGGGCAGCTTGGTGGTCGCCAGGGAGAGGTTGGACAGCCACTCCGGCGACGGCCGCGGCGGCGTCAGGATCTCGTCGATCAGCTGCTGGTAGCCGCCCAACCGTGTGATCTCGCCCGCCGCGTAGCGCAGCAGCTCGTCGGCGCACAGCGCCTGGATATCGGTCGTCGGCAGGCCGCCGCTGCGCTGGATCGGGCGCACCGCGTCGCCTGGCCGGTAGACCTGGTACGGGACGCCAGCCGATCGGCGGTAGAAGATCACCGGGAACCGCCGGTTGGTGCGCTCGCTGCCGCCGTAGAACCAGATCTCGAGCTCGCGGGTCTTCGAGAAGCAGCGCGCTACTGGCCGGCCGTCGGGCAGCGAGTAGGCGCCCGGCGGACCGTTGAGCAGGTAGAGGATGAACCGCGGATCGTCGAGCGGCAGGCCGCCGGCCTCGTCGCGGACCTGCTGCCAGCGGTCGCGCAGCTCGTTGCGCCGGGTCATCGGCTCGGGATCGCGCGGCTCCCAGAACGCTTCCATGAAGGCGTCGCGCTGGTAGTCCTGGGTGAGCGCCAGGAAGTACTCGAGCTCGTCGCCGGTGATGAGCCCGGAGACCGCGGCCAGCCACTGGCGGTAGGCCGGCGCCAGCTCGTCGAGCCGCTGTGCCAGCGTCTTGCCGGTGGCGGGCCGCTCGGGAGCCTGGCGAGCGGGGCCGGTCGCCTCCTGCGCGGCTGCGGTGGCGGGGCCGACCAAGGTTGCCGCCAGCAGTCCTCCGGCGACAGCGGATCGCAAGCGCCTGTTGACGACAGCAGACACGACGCGATTGTATTCTGCATTCGCCGCGCCGATCGCGGCGCGGATAGCATGAGCGGCTGGAGGCCATGAAAGGGAGGATCGTCCGCCGTTCGGCCCTGCTCGCTGTCGCGCTGGCCCTCTCCGCTTGCACCGTGAAGCAGATGCTCTATCCAGCGCCCCCCTACCGGGTGCCCTCGCCGCCGCCGGCGCCGTTCGCGGAGGCGGTCTGGAGGTTGGCTGACGGGACCCGGATCGTCGGCTGGGCGTCGGGCGAGGCGCCGGCCGCCGCACCGGCGGTGGTGTTCTTCCACGGCAACGGCGAGAACCTCGAGACCATGCGGCTGTCGGGTCTCTATGACGACCTGGACCGGCTGGGGATCGCCTGGCTGGCGGTCGACTACCCGGGCTACGGGTCGAGTGGCGGTAGCCCCTCGGAGGCCAGCCTGGTCGAGGCCGCGCTGGGTGGCTTCGACGAGTTTG
>CALZJC010000474.1 GCA_945787525.1 Thermoanaerobaculia bacterium
TCAATTTCCACTACTCCAACCACGGCCAGGCCTCGTGCCTGCGATGCCACGCCGTCGCCGAGAGCGAGTTCACGTTCTCGTCGACGAAGAACATCAGCGGTGATGAGCTCCGCTTCCGAGTCGACAACTCATGGCGCGACCTGCCGGCGGCACAACGTCCGGCCAGCGAGGCCGAGCTGTTTGTCGACGTCTTCCACGGCGCCTCCACCCCGGCGGCCCTGGTGCCCGACCGCGGCAACCTGGTCGCCGATCCGCTGGCCGCGCCCAATGCGGAGTTCGTCGAGCATTTCCAGCTCGGCCGCGGCGTGACCCCGCCGGCACCGGACACCGTCGCGAGCTTTCCGGGCCAGTGGGCGGACCACGTCACCGCCGGCCCCGACGGCGCCGAGCAGTTCATCACGTCGGACAACTGCCTCGGCTGCCATGGCGGCCTCGGCGGCCCCCCCGACGGCATCAGCATGTTTCTCCGCACCGGCGCGGCCTACGGCGACGGCTTCAACATCTCGCCGTTCGGCGAGTGGCGCTGGTCCCCGATGGGCCTGGCGGGCCGTGACCCCGCCTTCTTCTCGCAGCTCGCCACCGAGCAGGCGATTCTCGACGAGGACTTCCAGCAGCACCCGGAGCGCTTCGGCGGCGACCGACAGGTCCTGGAGCGGGCCAAGAGCGCCGTCGTCAACACCTGTCTCAGCTGCCACGGCGCCATGGGACAGCGCCAGCTGCTGATCGACGCGGTCGACGACCCGGGGCTCGACCCCGACTTCAAGCGACGGTACGTCGACGTCTATACGGCGCTGACCAGGGCGCAGGAGTCGCAACCCGACTACCGATACCGCAAGTACGGCAACCTGGCCCGCGAGGGCGTCAGCTGTGCCCTTTGCCACCACATCGACGAGGCGAGGCCGACACCGGGCAAGAGGTGGACCGAGCTCGAGAACTTCCTCATGACCTCGACCAGCGGTCAGTTTCCCTATACCCCGCCCGACGAGCTGAGCGGGCCCTACGCCGACGTTGCCGAGCTGCCCATGGAGAACGCCCTGGGTATCACCCCGCGGCTGGCCCCGTACATCAGCGACTCGAAGATGTGCGGCACCTGCCACACGATCAACCTGCCCAACGTCGACTCGAAGCAGTTCGAGTTCCCGGCCCTCGACGAGTCGGCCAAGCTGCAGGCGACACGTCTGGAGGAGGAGTACGGGGTCGACTACGCCAGCTTTCTCACCCGGTTCCCGCACAGCATCGAGCAGGCGACGTTCCTCGAGTGGCAGAACAGCTCGTTTGCCGAGGAGGAGGGATTCCTCAGCTGCCAGGACTGCCACATGCCCAACGACTTCCATGCCGGGGGCCTCGAGATCGACCAGCTGTCGAGCCGGATCGCCTCGATCCAGGACGCCGACTACCCCACGGCCGAGCACAGCCTGCCGCCGGCCGAGATAGAGGTGCCGTTCCGCGACACCTACAGCCGCCATGAGCTGGTCGGTCTCAACGTCTTCCTGCTCGAGATGTTCGACCAGTTCGAGCCGGTTCTCGGCATCGCCGAGGCCGACTACATGACCTCGGCCTCGACCGGCAACCGGCTGGCCATCGAGAACATGGTCGACCAGGCTGCCAACGAGACCGTCGGGCTGGAGGTCGCGATCGTCGCGGCCGGGGACGGCAGGCTCACCGCCGACGTGTCGGTCACCAACCTCGTCGGCCATCGCTTCCCCAGCGGCGTCGGCTTCCGCCGCAGCTGGATCGAGCTGCTGGTCCTCGACGGCAGGCGCGCCGGCGAGGTGATCTGGGCCTCGGGGCGCACGAACTCGGTGGGACTCATCGTCGACGGCCTCAGCGACACTCCCCTGCCGACCGAGTTCTTCGCCGGCAACCAGGGGCAACCCCACTACCACGGCATCCCCGGCCCGGACGGCGAGCAGCCGGCGGCGCCGCCGATCACCGCGCAGGATCAGGTGCAGATCTACGAGGAGATCGTCGCGGACGGCGACGGCCAGGTGACCTTCAGCTTCATCCACCGCGACAAGCACCTGAAGGACAACCGGCTGCTACCGCGGGGCTGGAAGGCCTCCGCCGAGTTCGACAGCGAGATCCTGCGCCAGTTCATGGAGTCGACCGACCCGCAAGGGGTCGCCGGCGATCCCGACTACGACAGCGTGCCCGGCTTTGCCGGCCGGGACAGCGTGCGCTACGAGATAGCCCTGCCCCCCGGCACCGATCCGGTCGATCTGTCGCTACGCGCGACCATCTACTACCAGGCGTTCCAACCGTTCTGGCTCAAACGCAAATTCGAGATCTCGGGCGACTCACCGGACACCCAACGCCTCTACTTCCTCGCCAGCCATCTGGACACCGGCGGCACCGTGATCGAGGACTGGAAGCTGCCGCTGGTGAGCGTCACCGAGCCGGTCCGCTAGCCGGCCCCCAAAGCAGGCCTCGGAGGCTCGATCCCCGCTGCGATAGGCTGCCGGGCGATCGGCGACGGAACCCGAAGGGTCGAGACTGGTGCTGCTGGGCAAGAAGATCGTGGTGGTGCTGCCCGCCTACCGGGCGGCGGCGACCCTGCGGCGCACGGTGGCCGAGATCCCCGGCGAGGTCGTCGACCAGGTGCTGCTGGTCGATGACGCCAGCGACGATCGCACCGTCGAAGTGGCCCGCGAGCTGGGCCTGCCGGTCCACG
>CALZJC010000475.1 GCA_945787525.1 Thermoanaerobaculia bacterium
CCTCACCGTCAACAACGTCGCGCCCACAGTGAACGTCGCGGCGGCGGATCCGGTGGTGGTGAACGAGGGCGTCACGGCCAACAACTCGGGCTCCTTCTCCGACGTGGCCGCCGACCCGATCTCCATCTCCGCCGACTTCGGCGCCCTGGTGGACGCCGGCAACGGCTCCTGGACCTGGTCCTTCGACTCGACCGACGACATCGCCGCCCAGACCGTCAATGTGACGGCCACTGACGGCGACGGCGGCTCGACCACCGACTCCTTTACTCTCACCGTCAACAATGTGCCGCCGACCGCGGTCGACAACAGCTACACGACTCTCGAGGACACCAGCGTCGGCGGCAACGTGATCACCGACGATACGGGCGAGGGTGTGGACTCGGATCCGGGCGCCGACACCCTGACCGTTACCGGGTTCGACAACCCAAGCGCCAATGGCGGCTCGGTCGCCGTCGCCGGCAACGGGGACTTCACCTACAACCCGGCAGGCGACTTCTGTGGCCTCGACACCTTCGGTTACACGCTCTCGGATGACGATGGAGGCGCATCCAACGCCACCGTCACCGTGGACGTCACCTGCGTCAACGACGAGCCGTCGTTCTCGGCGGTCAGCAACCAGACGGTCAACGAGGACTCCGGCGCCCAGACCGTCACCGGATGGGTTACCGCCTCCGCGGGCCCGGCGAACGAATCCACTCAGGCGCTGACCTTCAACATCACCGGCAACACCAACCCGGCTCTGTTCTCGGCCGCCCCGGCCGTCGGCGGAACCGCCGGCAACCTGGGTGAGCTCACCTACACGCCGGCCGCCAACGCCTTCGGCTCGGCCGACATCACCCTCGAGGTGATGGACGACGGCGGCACCGACAACGGCGGCGACGACACTTCGCCGTCCCAGACCTTCACGATCACGGTCAACAACATCAACGACCCGCCCAGCTTCATCTCGGGCGGCAACGTGATCACCGAGACCGGTACCGGCGAGCAGACGCTGCCCTGGGCCACCGGCATCAGTGTCGGACCGGCCAACGAGAACCAGACTGCGAGCTTCACCGTCACCAGCGACTGCAACCCGAGTCCGATCCTGGCCGGACCGTCGATAGACCCGGACGGCACCCTGCGCTACACGCCCAACGACTTCGCCACCGGCATCTGCAACGTCAGCGCCACGCTGAGCGACGGCGTCGACAGCTTCGGTCCCGTGGACTTCACTCTCGAGCTGGTGACGGCCTCCAGGCCGATCGCCGACCCGCAGTCGGTCGAGACCGTCGGCAGCGCAGCGCTGCCGATCACTCTCACCGGCAGCGACCCGGACAACATGGTTCCGCTCATCTTCCAGGTGATCGAGCCGGTCACCGACGCGGACACCGGCGTGATCCTCTCCGACTCCGGGCCGTTCCGCGGCACCCTCGACACGACCACGCCGGCCAACGCTACGGATACCAGCGCCGTCGTGATCTACACGCCGGACGGGCCGACCATTTCGCAGGCGGTGATCATAGCCACTGACAGTTTCCTGCTCGAGAAGTTTGCCGACATCCTTGGCGGCGACGTGGTCGTCAACGAGCCCGGCGGCGCCGCCACCATGCAGCGCAGCACCACGACACCGTTTGGAAACGCCATCAAGTCCGACTCCCTCGACGTGCACAGCACGGCGACGGTCGGCGGCGATGCCCTGTGCAATAGCGGCGACTACTCCGCTCAGTGCGACCCGCTGAGCCTGCCCGTCTACGATCTCCTGCCGCCGTTCCTGGTCGGCAGCGTCGACGACAGCAACGACATCAATGTTCCCAACAAGGGCACCGCGAACTTGACCCCGGGCCTCTACGGCGACCTCGTCGCCGGCCGCGAGGGCAACCTGGTCTTCGCTCCCGGCAAGTACTCCATGCGGTCAATCACCGCCGAACCCAAGGGGAACCTGATCTTCAGCGGTCCGACCGAGATCAAGGTCGCCGATCGGCTGGTGCTCAGCTCCAACGTCGGTGTCAACTCCGGCGGCACGGCCAGCGAGGTGTTCTTCTACGTCGCCGGCGGTGATTCCGCAGGTCCGGCCGCTGTGGTCGGCTTCAACAACGCCGATTTCAACGCCAACGTCTACGCACCGAACGGCACCGTCTCGATCGGCCAGGACTCGGCCACAGTCGGCGCCTTCATCGGCCAGCACGTGGTCGTCGGCAGCAAGGCGACCGTAGCCTTGGACAACGGCTTCGGCGAAGGCCCGGACCAGTTCGAGTTCGAGGTGACGGATCAGCAGGGCCTGGTCAGCGACCGGGCGACCGTGCTGATCAACGAGGACACCGCCTGTCGCGACGACGCCGGCCAGATCGTCTCGATCGCGGCCTACGCAGACCAGGCGGCCACCGATGGAGCAGCTTCCATCGACATCACCCTGCGCGGCTGCGAGTCGACCGACGTGCCGGTCACCGTCACCACCACCAACGGCACCCAGGGCACGGTCAGCGGGCTGCCGGTCGGCCCGGTGGGCCCGCCCTACGAGTTCGTCGTCACCTACACGCCGAACGACCCGGTACCCAACAACCGCGACAGCTTCGACTTCACCTTCGACAACGGCGTATCGACCGCCAGCGCCACGGTGGAGATC
>CALZJC010000476.1 GCA_945787525.1 Thermoanaerobaculia bacterium
CTTCGGCGATGCCCTGCGCGCCGTCGATGCGCCGGACGAGAAGCCGTTCATCGCCGGGTTGCCGACGTTCGGCGGCAGCGGCAACACCTTCTTCGGTGGACTGGCGATGGTCGACAGCCACGTCTCGGGCAAGGTCAAGGTGCGCTTTACCGAGCCCGACGAGGAGGGCATCACCCACTTCGAGATCACCCACCCCGGCGGCCTCGAAGGTGACGACGGGGTGCTGGCGGCACCCAAGTTCTTCAAGCTGCCGGCGCAGCACAACCGGGTGGTCGACGTGCCGGGGCTCGTCTCCTCCGGCAGCCTCGACCTCAACACCGGTTACGTCACCAACTTCCGCTACAACGTCATCTTCATCAACACCCAGATCTACACCCTGTTCAACGTCAACCCGGGGCTGCCACCCGGGCCGTTGCCGCAGATCTTCCCCGGACCGCCCAACAGCGGCTCCACCTGGGCGCGGTTCGATCAGCGCGAAGACGGCAAGCTGGACCTGACCCTGGCTGCCAACCTGTGGCTGCCGCTGGGCAAGGAGGGCTCCGACGGTGCGCCGATCCGCTTTCCGCTGCCGTTCGGCAACCCCAACCTCGAGTGCGCCTCGATCGTGGCCCGGGGCACGACGCTGCATCCCCACATCCACCTGACCACCAAGGAGACGCCGGGACGCGATCTGGGCGACGACGCCCCCGAGATCCCGGTCAATACGGTGAAGGAGTTCGCCACCTTCGTCCACAACACCAACTTCGGCGACATCTTCGGCCTCAACATCGACGAGCTCGACGGCGATGGCACCGGCCGCTCGCACCTGCTGGGCCGGCTGCGGTTCCAGTTCGGGCCCCGCTTTGGCGACTCGGTGCCGTTCCACGTCGCCTTCCTGCCGCCGGGCGGTCTGCTGAGCCCGGATCCGGAGCCGCTGCCCTACCTGCCGCCGGGCACCTCGCGTGGCATGATCGGCTTCAACGAGGAGCTGGTGTTCCCCTCGGGGGTGACCTACAACCAGACGCTGCTGTCGTCGTCGATGGACCCCAACAACCTGCCCCTGGGGGCGATCGACCTGAAGACCGGCAGGGTGCGGAACGAGTTCCTGAACCGCTCCTTCGTGGTCCAGAAGCTGTTCGTCAACCTGCAGACGGTGGAGCCCTGCACGCCCGGCGACTCGTTCAACTACCAGGGGCCGGCGCGGTTCGAGAAGGGGCCCGGCGGCGAGCTGATCTTCGGCTTCGACGGCGAGGTCTGCATCCCCTATCCCAAGGGGTTCCGCTTTCCCTGCCCGTCGTCGGACGGCCAGCCGGCCTTCCTGGTGGTGCGGGAATCGCGCCTCGATCCCTTCCTCAGGCTGCAGGCCATGTACGGCGGCACACCGGCGGCCAACGTGCTCGCCAGCGGCGCCCGCCGAGCGGTGATCAAGGGCGAATCGTCGATCCGCGAGAAATTCGCCTATGCCTTCTCGATCCCCTGCGATCCGGCGGCGGCCGACAAGGCCTTTTTCGAGTATGAGAACTTCGAGGACGAGGGCAAGTTCAAGCTGACCGCCCTGTCCTGGATACGAGCCTCCAACTCGAGAGGTTCCACCGCCCAGGACGGCGAAGCCGATACCGTCACCTTCGGCGGCTTCGGCACCTGGAGCGAGGACGACGACCTGCACCAGGTTTCGGTGCATATCTCGACGGCGGAGAACGAGCCCTATGTAGGCATCCAGGTCGACGGCGGCACCACCTCCAACGTCAACACCAAGCCTGAGGACATCCAGAAGACCATACCGCCCGTCGGCGAGGAGTAGGCAGGCGCGCGACCAGGAGGAATCGATCATGGGCCTGATTCAAGATGTCGGGGGAAAGCTGCTGCAGAGCTTCCTGTCGATGGACGACCTCGTTCTCGGCAAGGGCGTCGTCTCCGAGAGCGTCTCGCAGCTCGGGCTGACCGGCCGCTCGGTGGCCGGGTCGCTGGTGGTGGGGTCGAATGTCGCGGCGCGTACCGTGCACGTCGGCATCCAGGTCGGGACCAAGACGGCCAAGGCGACGGCCGGGGCGCTCGA
Source organism: Thermoanaerobaculia bacterium (assembly GCA_945787525.1). Lineage (GTDB taxonomy): Bacteria > Acidobacteriota > Thermoanaerobaculia > Multivoradales > JAHEKO01 > CALZJC01. Next base: position 2,036 of record CALZJC010000476.1, read on the forward strand.
GGGCCTGGTGCCCGGCGCCGGCCTCGCCAAGAAGCTGGCCACGCGCCTCGACGACGAGGTGACCGCGGCGGCCGAGGAGGCGTCGAGGCTGGCGTCTCACGCCGTGGAGCTCGCTGGCGGAGAGCAGCCGCGCAACCCGCTGACCAACGAGAAGTGGCTGGGCAAGAGCGCCCCGCGCGGCTACGGCTGGAGCGAGCTCGCCGCCGATACCGCCGTCGGCTCGCTGGGACGTTTTGCCAGGGTACCGCTGTCGCTGGGGGTGGAATCGGTGATGCGGCTGGCATCGACCGGTCCCGGACAGATGGCGGTCGCCTCGGCGCTCAAGGGCGTCGACATGCTGCTCCAACTGGTGCCTGGGTCGAGCTCGACCGAGCTCGACACCGCCGAGCTGCGCGAATCGCTCATGGCGGTGACCACCAGCTCGGGAGACGCGGCGTTGGCCAACGTCGTCGACCTGGCAGAGGCCGCGTCGCGGTTTGCGCTGGGCGACACCCGGAAGCTGAAGGAGGCGATCGAGCAGGCCGTCAGCCGGGCGGAGCTGCTCGCCGGCCA
>CALZJC010000477.1:0-2577 GCA_945787525.1 Thermoanaerobaculia bacterium
TTCCGTCGCTGCTGTTCAACTGGGCGACCCGCAGGTTGGCGCAGGTCGATCTGCACGACTTCAACTGCGGCTTCAAGGCCTACCGCCGCAAGGTGCTCGATCAGATCGCGGTCTACGGTGAGCTGCACCGCTACATCCCGGTGCTGGCCAGCCGGCGCGGGTTCACCATCGGCGAGCTGCGGGTGCGGCACCACGCTCGCGAGCACGGCCGCAGCAAGTACGGGTTCGGCCGCCTGTACAAGGGGCCGCTCGACCTGCTCACGGTGCTTTTCATCACCAAGTACACCCGCCGGCCCCTGCACCTGTTCGGCATGCTCGGCGGCCTGTCGTTCGCACTGGGTCTGGCCATCAACATCTACCTGGCAGCGCGCTGGTTCCTGTGGCAGGAGTCACTGTCCTACCGGCCCCTGCTGTTGCTCGGCGTGTTGCTGATGCTGCTCGGCATCCAGGTGCTGATGACCGGGCTGATCGGCGAGATGATCACTTTCAAGAACTTCCGGCGCGCCGAGACCTACTCGGTGCGCGAGCGCGTGGGCTAGCTAGCGCGGCTCGTCCGGCCGGGCGGTGAGAGATGCAAGCTGAAGCGCCGGATCAGTCGCCGGCGGACGAGGGCGGAAGAGGGGGCCCCGAGCGCTGGGCCAAGCGGCTGGTCTGCTCACGCACCGGCGAGCCCGCGCCGCTCGACGAGCCGGCGTTCCTGTCGCCGGCCGGTGCTCCCTACCTGGTCGAGTACGAGCTCGACCGGGCCGCCGGCGAGCGGCTGAGACGGCGGCTGGCGACCCGGGCGTGGGGCCTGTGGCGCTACCGCGAGTTGATGCCGATGCGCGATCCGGAGTCGGCGGTGGATCTGGGTGAGGGCGGCACCCCGCTGGTGCGGCTGCGCCGCAGCGCGCCGCCCGGTCTCGAGGTGTGGATCAAGGACGAATCCGGCAACCCGACCGGCTCGTTCAAGGCGCGCGGCTTGTCGTTGGCGGTCAATCGGGCCCGCGAGCTGGGCGCGGCCGGCATCCAGCTGCCGAGCGCCGGCAACGCCGCCCTGGCGGCGGCCGCCTATGCCGCGGCGGCGGGGCTGCCGTGCCGGGTGGCGGTGCCGGCCGACGCTCCCGCGACCATCCTCGGTCGCTGTCGCGAGTACGGCGCCGAAGTGCTGGCGGGCGGCGCCAACCTGGTGGAGGCGGGCCGCCGTCTCACCGCCGGGGACGAGGGTGACGACGGCTACTGGAACGTCGCCACACTGCGCGAGCCCTACCGGGTCGAAGGCAAGAAGAGCATGGCCTACGAGATCGCCGAACAGCTGGGCTGGCAACAGCCGGACTGGATCATCTATCCGACCGGCGGCGGCACCGGCATCATCGCGATGCACCGGGCATTCGCCGAGCTGCGCCGGCTCGGGCTGGTCGACGGGCCGCCGCCGCGCTTCGCCGCAGTCCAGATGGCCGGCTGTGCGCCGATCGTCAAGGCGTTCGAGGAGTGCCGTGCGGCAGCCGAGCCGTGGCTCGATCCGGTGACCCGCGCCTGGGGCCTGCGGGTGCCGGTGGCGATCGGTGACTTCCTCATCCTGCAAGCGCTTCGCGAGTCGGACGGCGCCGCGGTGGCGGTGGCCGAGGAGAGAGCGGAAGAGACGGCCGCCCGCCTGGCGCGGGCCGACGGCCTGCTGGCCGTCATCGAGGGGGCCGCCGCGGTGTCCGGCCTGGAACAGCTGGCGGCAAGCGGGCGGGTGGCCGAAGGCAGCCGCGTGGTGGTCCTTCAGACCGGGCACCCGGCGAACTACGTGTGAGCCGCGCGCAAGGCCGACCGGCGCTCGCCGTCTCCCTGCCCGACCCGCCGTGCGCGCCGTGCCCGAGCTGGCTCGAGGGTCTGGTCTCGGGGCTGGTGGACAGCGGCAGAGTTTCGGCGGCGGCAGCGCTGGTCGGCGACCCTCAGCGCGGGCTGGCGAGCGCGGTGGCCGGCGACGCCGCTGCGCGGCCCGGCGCCGAGCCGCTCTTCGACCTGGCGTCGCTCAGCAAGCCGTGGACGGCCAGCCTGGCGTTGTGCCTGGACGCCGGCGGCCGGCTGGCGCTGACCACCGAGCTGGGCGAGCTGTGGCCCGGCTGCGACGGCCGACTCGCCCGACACACCCTCGAAGACCTGCTGCGCCATCGCGCCGGCTTCAAACCCTGGGCGCCGCTCTATCGGCGCTGCCGGCGGCGGGAGACGGTGGCGAGGCTGCTGCTCGACGGGCGGTTGCTGGGCGCTCGTCGCGGCACCTACAGCGACCTGGACTACGTGCTCTGGGGCCTCTCGGCCGAGCGCGCCCTGGGCCGGTCGCTGGGCGACCTGCTGCTCCGAGAAGTGGTGAAACCCCTGGGACTGAGCGCCGCGCCATCCGGCGAGGCGTTCTGGCTACCGTGCCGGTTGGGCAATGAGCGCGAGATCGCCCTGGCCGCGCAGCAGGGCATCCGCGTCGGCCGGCGAGGCCCACCCGCCACGGGCCGGGTGCAGGACGGCAACGCGCGCTTTCTTGGTGGACTTGCCGGCCATGCGGGCCTGTTTGCCACCCCGGGAGCGCTTCTCGCCCTGGTGCGTGAATGGCTGGCG
>CALZJC010000477.1:2646-3665 GCA_945787525.1 Thermoanaerobaculia bacterium
GACCGCCGACGCGTTGAGCGGTGCCGGGCCTTTTTCCCTCGGCTGGCGCCGACCCAAGAAGCGGGGCAGCGGCGGCCCGGCGCTGGGATCACGGGCGTACGGTCACCTGGGGTTTACCGGTGGCAGTGTCTGGGTAGATCCGGACCGTGACCGGGTGCTGATCCTGCTGGCCCACCGTAGCCGCGTCGGGGTCGACCTGGCTCCGATTCGACGCCGTTTTCACGCCCTGGCGTTGGCCCACCGCGATTCCGGCTGACGGCGCTCGCAGCCGGCCGGATCACGGCCCGTTTCAGTCCATTGCGATCATCCGTCTGTGGTAGCTTGCCGGCAGTCCTGACGGCGGTTCGCAGAGCCAGCCATCGGGCCACCTTCGTAACTATCCGCTGTGTCGATCCCTAGCAGCTGCCGACCTTGTCGTCGCCGGTGGAGATTCAATGCCGCTGGGTCGGTGTGAAGACACCGATCCGGAAGAGGAGCTGATCTGTCATGAAACCCGATGATCTCGTCCTGCTCGAAGGAGTTCGTACGCCGATGGCCGAGTTCGGCGCCTCCTTCGCTCACCACTCCGCGATCGACCTGGGCGCCATCGCGGCGCGCGAGGCGCTGAGCCGCGCTGCCACCGAGCCCGCCGAGATCGACCACGCGGTGGTCGGCAACGCGCTCCAGACTTCGGCCGACGCCATCTACGGCGCCCGCCACGTGGCGCTCAAGGCCGGGGTGCCGCAGGAGGTCCCGGCGCTGACCGTCAACCGGCTCTGCGGCTCGGGCATCCAGGCGATCATCTCCGGCGCCCATCTGATCCGGGCGGGCGAGGCGGAGACCTGTCTGGTGGGCGGCATGGAGAACATGACCCAGGCGCCGCACGTCATCTGGGGCGCCCGCCAGGGTTTCAAGTTCGGCCAGGGCGAGCTGCAGGACCTGCTGGTGGCGGCGCTTATGGACCCCTACAGCGGCTGCTACATGGCTCAGACCAGCAACAACCTGGCCCGCGACTACGAGATCTCGCGCCAGGAGCAGGA
>CALZJC010000478.1 GCA_945787525.1 Thermoanaerobaculia bacterium
GTCGCCTTGAGACGCGTGTGCAACCGGTCGAGCTCCGCGGGGTCGACCTTCAGAAACGCTCCGGAGAGAACCGCTCCTTCGCGCATCAGTTGGCGCAAGGCGCCGATCTCCATGTAGGCCGAGGTCCCCAGGTACTCGTCGACCAGGCGCGCGACACGCACCGAACGGACCGGCCGTCGCCCCTCGAGAATCTCGATGGTGATTCGGTCGCCGGCCTCGACGCCGAGGACCTCGCCCATCGACGAGGAGAGCACCAGCCCCTCGGCCGGCAGCTCGACGACGCCGGCCTTCTGCCCGATGACGCGGGTGAGACGCGGCACCGCCGGCAGCCCCATGACGGCCGTCTGCCGGGAGCGGGTGCCGTATCGCAGGCGCACCGGCACGGCCCGGAACGGCTCGGTGTAGAGCACGCCGGGCAGACGCTCCACCTCGTGGCGGGCTGCCGCCGAGGTCGGCTCGACGAAGGTGGTGGCTACGTCGTGCAGCATGACCTCTTCGAACTGGGCTTTCATCAGCAGCTCGACGGCGTCGACGAAGAAGAAGCCGAATATCAGCAGCGCGATGGCAAAGGCGATGCCGGTGGACGAGAGCAGGGTGCGCACCGGGCTGCGGCCCAGGTTGCGCAGGATCATGCGCCCCGGCTCGGAAAGCACCCTCGTCAGGCCGGACCGCTCGAGCCAACCCCTCTTGAAGCTCGCCGGCGGCTCGGGGCGCATCGCCTCGGCGGGAGGCAGCTTGACGGCGCGGCGGACCGCACCGAACGCTCCCAGGGTGGCCCCGACGAGGCTGACCGCGAGGGCGATGATGGCGATGCGCGGCGACAGAAAGTACTGGAAGTCGGGAAAGCGAAAGTACTGGCTGTACATGGCCGTCATCCCCCGCCCCAGCCAGGCGCCGACCGCTACCCCCAGCACGCCGCCGGCGAAGGCCACCACCAGCGCCAGCTTGGTGTAGTGGAGCGCCACCTCCCGGTTCGAATAGCCCACCGCCTTCATCGCAGCGACCTGGGTGCGCTGGACCGAGATGATGCGCGACAGAACGACGTTCAGCAGGAAAGCGGCAACCGCCAGAAAGACCACCGGCAGGATCGAGCCCATGGTCTGCATCTCGCGCATCTCGTTGGCGAGGAACCAGGCCGAGACCTGGAGCCGGCGGGGGATGGCGCCCAGACCACCGTAGCGATCGAGCAGCCGGTCGACGTCGGCGATGACCGCCTCGGAAGATGCGCCCGGGCCCAGCGCGAGCGAGACGTCGTTGAAGCCGCCCTCCATGTCGAACGCCGAGGAGAGGGCGCGGCGTCCCATCCAGAAGACGCCGAATCGGCGATCGTCGGGCAACAGATCACCCGGCGCAATGGTGTAGACATACTCCGGTGACAGGGCGATGCCGGCGATCACCAGCTCCCGGCGCCGGCCGTTGATGACCGCCCCCACTCGATCGCCGGGCTGAAGCCCATGGGCCGTGGCGAAGGCCTCGATGACCAGGACCTCGTCGGGGCGCGTGGCCTGAATATAGCGGCCTTTGAGCAGATGCACGTCGTTGAGGATCGCGCGCCGGCGCTCGGGAATCGACAGCAGCAGCCCGCGCGCCGGCTCGATCATGCCCGGCACGTCCAGCGTCACCTGGACCACCACCCGCGGCTCGACCTGGGCCACCCCCGGAATCGCCTCGAGCCGCGACACCGTCGACAGCGGCGCGCGCTTGAGCGAGGCGAAGACATCGGCCAGGCGGTAGCGGTCGTAGTAGGCCTCGTGGGTGTGGCCCAGCGACTCGAAGGTCGAGGAGTACATGGCGAACATCGCTACCCCGGCGGCGATCACCAGGCCGATGGCCAGCGCCTGGCCCTTGAGCTGGCCGAGATCGCGCAGGAGCTTGCGGTCGAGGGTCAGCACGCTCTCACCACTCGAGCTCGTTGGCGCTGATGCGCCGCTCGTTCCTCTCTGCCGAGGCGATACGCCCATCGGCCATGCGCAGGACCCGGTCGGCCATGGCCGCGATCGCCATGTTGTGCGTGATCACCGCGACGGTAGTACCCAGATCCCGGTTGACGCGAGCGATCGCCTCGAGCACCAGGATGCCGGTGGAGATGTCCAGCGCGCCGGTGGGCTCGTCGCACAGCAGCACCTCCGGCTGTTTGGCAATCGCCCGCGCGATCGCCACCCGCTGCTGCTCGCCGCCCGAGAGCTGGGCCGGAAAGTGGTCCTGGCGATCGTCCAGTTCGACCAGTCGCAGAGCCTCGGCCGGGTCCATGGGGTCCTCCGAGATGTCGGTCACCAGGGCGACGTTCTCGACCGCCGTCAGACTGGGAATCAAGTTGTAGAACTGGAAGACGAATCCGACGTGCTCGCGTCGGTAGCGGGTGAGCTCGCCCTCGTCAGCCGCGGTCAGCTCGTGGTCGCGGTACCACACCGTGCCCGAGGTAGGCACGTCCAGCCCACCCAGGATGTTGAGCAGGGTCGACTTGCCGCTGCCCGATGGACCCAGGAGCACGACCAGCTCCGAGGGCATGAGCTCCAGGTCGACGCCACGCAACGCGTGCACCTCGACCTCGCCCATGCGGTAGACCTTGGTGACCTCTGGAGTCTCATCTGCGCTCCTCCCAGAGGGTGTGCTCGACGAGGCCGTAGGCTCGGAGCTCGGAGGCCAACCGCAGCGCCAGGTCGCTCGGTCCCTCTCCTCCAGCCGCTCCGTGACGGCGGACGTGCACCGCGAGGTCGGTTTCCAGGCCGTGGCGGCGATACAGCGTGAGCGTCGAGGCCTCTTCGCCGCCTTCCCGGATCGACTTGCTGATGCGCTCGGTAAGCGAATCAATCGGCTCGCCTGACGACCGCAAGTGGATGATCTCGAGCTGAATCATGGGACCAGACCTATCTATTCAGGTGCGCCGTGGGCGGCGCCGTTCCCTTGCGGTAGAAGTTGAAATCACAGAAATCGTCCCCTTTTGCCAGGGTGCAAGGGCGTCGGAATTCGGCGTCCACCCGGTCGAGAATCAGCGGGTAGCCCGCCAGATCGTGATCGCATCCCAGCTTCCCCAGCTCGGGACAACCGATGGCCGAGAACAGCTCCACGTTGGCGCAGGAGGCGAGCTTGATGCGCAGCCTGTCGTCTTCGTCGACGATCGCATCCGTCTTCCAGCTGCCCACACGGTCCATGGCCTCGAACATGGCCACGTTGAACCTCTTGAAATTCTCGAAGCTGTCGCCCTCGCACTGCACCAACTCGTCGATCTGATAAATGGCGGGCATGCTGTGGGCCGCGACACGCTGGAAGATGTCCTTGACGAACTCGTACGCCTGCTCCCGGCCGTCGCGGCGAGCCGTGACGTTGAACAGGGAGGGCAGCAGGACCAGGTTCTTCGCGACTTCCGGGCCAATCTCTGCGGCCTTGGCGACGAGATCGGGGTGGCCCTTCCTTATCCGGCGCTGTTCCGCGAGGAGCTTGATGAAAAAGGGCACCATCCCCAGGGGGCCGAACTTCTCCCTGAGGGCGGTGAGGACGATGCCGAGCATCTTCCTTTGCGCTTTCTTAGGCATTCCCAAGGGCTTTCCGAACTGACTCAGATCCTCGACCCTCATGTCTGTACCTCCTTTGAACTGCTGCTCGAGAGTTCGGGTGCCGGTTCCTGGAGCCACCACGTCGGTCGTCGCCATGGTGGTGAAGAACGCCAGCAGCTCGCCCTGGTGACGGTTGAAGAGACGGACCAGTCGAACGACGGGCCACATCAGCCAAGCCGGAGTGCAGGTGACCTTCTCCGGCCGGCCGAGCACCTCGAACGCGAGCTTCGCCGCCTCGCGCCAGGTCGTCGTCTGGGGGCCGCCGGCGGCGATTTCGGATTCACGGCTCTCGATGGCGTCGGCGCAGACGACGGCTAGGTCGGCACCGTGGATCGGATTGATGCGGCTCGTGCCCGGCCCGATCAGCCACACCCGGCCCTTGCGTGCCATATCGAAGATCTCGCGCATGTCCGAGAAGTAGGCGGTCGGACGCACCACCGTGTAATCGATGCCCGAGGCCTCGAGCTCCTCGACGAACGCTTCGTGTGCGTCCACGATGTCGAGATGGCGAAGCCGGGGTCCGTTGACCGTCGAGACATAGACGAACTTCGGAACGCCGGCGCGCAGCGCCGCCTCCAGCAGGTTCTTGTTGCCCTGATAGTCGACGTCGCGGAAGGTCAGTCCATCCTTCTGTCGGGTGATGCCGACGGAGGAGAACACTACGTCGACACCGTTGCAGACGCGCTCGAGCGTCTCGGGCTGGGTGACCCGGGCCTCGACGACCTCGTCCAGTGAGTCCTGAAGGGAGGCGAGCTTTTCAGGGGAGCGAGCCAGGGCCCGGACGAAATGGCCTCGGGCCTTGAGCTCGCGGCAGACGAACCCGCCGAGATAGCCGGTGGAGCCGGCGACCAGAACACGCTTCATGCGGCCACCTCCTC
>CALZJC010000479.1 GCA_945787525.1 Thermoanaerobaculia bacterium
GAACTGGGTCGTGCCGGCGCTGAACGACATCCCCGGGGTGCGCTGCGCGATGCCCAAGGGCGCCTTCTACGTCTTCCCGAACATCGCCGGCGCCTGCGAGAGGCTGGGGGTGATCGAGGCCTGGGAGGCGATGCCGGAGGAGCAGCGCGGCCGAACCAGCCCGTCCAACATGTTCCAGATGTTTCTGCTCTACCGCTACGGTGTGGCGACGATGGATCGCAACTCGTTCGGCTCGGTGGGCGCCGAGGGGCAGCACTTCCTGCGGCTGTCCATCGCCACGGCGATGGAGCAGTGTCGGGAGGGTGTCGGCCGCATGGCCGAGGCGGTCGAGGACCGCGAGGGCTTCCGCGCCTTTCTGGAGGCAGAGCGGCTCTGGGAGCCCAAATAGTGGGCAACGCCGCGGGGGGCGGCGCGCAGGTCTTCATCACCCGCAAGATCCCCGAGCCGGGGTTGGCGGTGCTGCGCGAGGCGGGCGTCAGCTTTGCGATCTGCCAGAGCCGCGAGGACGACGGCGTCGCCAACTCGCAGCTGCTCGAGGGCGTCTACGGCTGCCGGGTGCTGCTGCCGCTCCTGACCGAGCCGATCGACCGCGAGGTGATGGAGATCAACCCGAAGCTGATGGGCATCGCCCAGATGGCGGTGGGCTTCGACAACATCGACCTCGAGGTCGCCACCGAGCTGGGCATTCCGGTCTCGAACACGCCGGGCGTGCTCACCGAGACCACCGCCGACCTCACCTGGGCCTTGCTCATGGCGGGCGCCCGCCGCGTGCCGCAGGCCCACAACTACACGGTCCAGGGGCGCTACAAGATCTGGGGGCCGAACCTGTTCCTGGGCACCGACGTCGGCACCGGCGCCAACGGCCGCCAGAAGACGCTGGGCATCGTCGGCTTCGGCCGCATCGGCGCCGCGGTGGCCAAGCGGGCGTCGGGCTTCGACATGCGAGTGCTGGCGACCGATCCGTACGCCCGGGAGGCGATCGAGGCCTCGGATCTGGTGGAGCACGCCCCTCTGGACGAGATCCTGCCGCAGGCCGACTTCCTCACCTTGCACGTGCTGCTCACCGAGGAGACGCATCACCTGATCAACGAGGAGCGGCTGCGCAAGATGAAGCCGAACGCCCTGCTGATCAACACCTCGCGGGGTCCGGTGGTGGACGAGAAGGCGCTCGTCCGGGCCCTCACCGAGGGCTGGATCGGCGGCGCCGCGCTGGACGTCTACGAGGAAGAGCCGGAGATGGCCCACGGCCTGGCCGAGCTCGAGAATGTCGTGCTGCTGCCGCACATCGCCAGCGCCACGGCCGGCACGCGCGGCCGCATGGCCACGATGGCGGCGAAGAACGCCATCGCTTTCCTGAACCGCGAGAAGGCGCTCAACCCGGTGAACCCCGATGTCTACGGGACCGACGCCTACCGGCGGCGGATCGGCTCGGGCGGCTGACACCCATCATCGTCGGGTTACGGCGCCGGAGACGCGCAGTCATCGGTGGGGTCGTCGGCGCGCCTGTAGCCCCAGGTATCGGGCCCACTCCCCGTCCGGGTGCAGACGCAGAGCCAGTGATCCGATGCGTCGTAGTAGATCGAGCCCTCGGTGGCCTCGTCGCAGCTCTCGGTGGGCCAGTCGGTGGGCTCGAACTTGACCACTCCCACCAGGCCCAGGTTGCCGTCGACATCGACGAACAGCTTGACGTCGACGCTGGCAGGATGGAGTGTGGGGTCCGCCACGACCAGGGCGTCGCCGCCGTCCTCATTCCAGAAGAAGCCACCGTAGCCCTCGCTGTTCGAGGTCAGGCCGACGACGCCTGAGGTGATGCCGCTGCCCGCCTCGTCGCGGGCCATGAGGCCGACGCCACCCGTGGTGCCGGAGTTCAGCGCGAAGACCCCATGGCCCTGCACGGAATCGTTGAAGCCGGCGACGCCGGCCACCTCGCCGCTGGTCGCCGTGGTGTAGCCCACGACCCCAGCCGAGCTTTGATAAGAACCGTGGGAGATGCCGAAGACTGCATAGGTGGGGGTGCCACCGATGTGTGACTGCTCTGCCATGAATGCCTGCTGCCCTGTCTCGGGCGCCGACGGGGGAGCCGCAACCCTGCGGGACAGCGACGACCCGAAGCGTCCGGCCGATGGAATGGACTCGATCACCGGCGGTCGGGCGATGTCCTGCCGCACCGACGGCCGGGCCCCGGTCGGCCCCGCCAGAAGACGCTCGACGATCTTCAGGAGCTCCTCACGCGAGCAGGTCGTTCCTGCCACGGCCGGCGTGCGGAACATGCCGCCCTCGGACCACTCGCTGACGGCGTCGCCCGCCCGGTGGGCTCGCACGAACCAGACGAAGGAGCTGCCGCCGGCGAGGCACCGATCCGCCGCCGGGGTCCACGATGACGCTGAGCCCGTGACCGTGACGTTCAGTGCCGGGTTGCGCCCGGCGACGGATTCTGCCGGACCTTCCGCGGCGCTCAGCGCGTACACCACGATCTCGTAGCTGCGGGCCCTGTCGACAGCGCCCCAGCTGAACGTCGGACAGGCGGTCGGCGCCATCTCGACGGTGGCCAGGCCGCCGGGCGAGA
>CALZJC010000480.1 GCA_945787525.1 Thermoanaerobaculia bacterium
GCCGCCGGCGGTGGCGGAGCACAAGCCTCCTCCACCTCGGTGATGCGCTGGGCCACGAAGCGCAGGTTTGTGCGCGCCTGCGAACGGCCGGCGCTCTCCTCCGAGTACAGCGCGGCAGCGCCGGCGAAGCGCCGAAGGGCGGCGTTCCACAGCTCCAGAGTGCGCTCCAGCTCGCAGCTCTCCAGGTCGAGCTCCGCCTCGCCCCAGCGGTACAGCACATGGCCGTCGTTGTAGTGCCCCGCCGCCTGCCGGGGCGCCAGCTCCAGGGCGCGCTGGTACAGCTCGTGCGCCTCCGACCAGTCCTCCTGCAGGGTCACCGAGCGGGCCAGATTGTAGGCCGGGATCTCGGGCCGCACGCCGAACGCCCGGCTGCGGTCGTAGTGCACCCGCGCCTGCGGCCAGCTCTCGAGGGCGTCGGCGGCGATGCCGCGCTCGTTCTCGCGGCTGGCGCGCCCCAGCGGCGAGTTGTCGCGGCAGGCCGGAGTCGTCAGACCCACCGCCACCAGCAGCGCCAGCCCGGCGGCCGTCGCCGGCCGGCCGCCGCCCAGCCTGTCGATGTCGAAGCCGCTATCCGGGCGCTGGCCGCGCCGCCCCCAGAGCAGCGCCTCGAGCAGGAAACCGACCAGAAACAGGGTCAGCGGCACGCCGCTCAGATCGCGCCACCCCTCGGCCGATACCGTCTCGGCGCCGGCGATCCGCCGCTCGATGGCCGCCGCCAGCTGATCCGCGGCGCGGCCGTTGGCTGAGGTGAACTCGCCGCCACTGGCACGCGCGATCCGTCTGAGATGCCGGTCCTCGCGCCGGGTGGTGTACTCGCGCAGCACCGTCTTCTCCTCCTTCTTGGCGACGACGTCACGGAAGTCGAAGATCAAACGGGGCTGGCCCTCGCGGCTGCCGATAGCGACGGCGTGCACCGGCACCCCGGCCTCCGCAAGCGCCGCCAGCGGCTCGTCGAACGGCTCGTCGAACGGCTGCTCACCGTCGGACAGCAGGACCGCCTGCAGGTCGCCGCGGCCGGGCTCGACGAAGTGCAGCACCGAATCGAGCGCGGCGGTGAAGCTCGAGCCACTGCTGCGGTAGAAAGTGTGGAAACTGGCGGCGATGAGAGCCTCCTCGATGGTCGCCGGGTCGGCGGTCATCGGCAGCTGCAGCGCCGCAACGCCGCTGAAGACGACCAGGGCGAAACGGGAGCCCCCCAGGCGCTCGCTCAAGTCGACGGCGATCTTGCGGCCGCGCTCGAACCGCGTCTCCTGGCCGTCACCGGTCGGCACGTCGTCGGCCAGCATGCTGGCCGACCCGTCGAGTAGCAGCACGACTCGGCTGGCGAGCTCACGCACCTCGGTCTCGCCGCGCACCGCGGGTCCGGCGGCGGCCAGGACCAGGAGCAGCCCGAGGATCAGCAGGGCAGCCAGACGGCGTGCCAGCGTCTCTCTCCGGTAGAGCGTGAAGCGCTCGCGGAAACGCTCGTGCACGTGCTCCCAGATCCACTCGCTGCTGCGTCGCTGACGGCGCGCGAACCAGATCCAGAAGGCGATCCAGGGCAGCGCCAGCAAGAGCCACTGGGGACGAACCAAGGAGATCATCGGAACGGGCTCCGCAGGAAGACGCCGCCGAGCGCCAGGTGAAGAGCGAACAGCGCCACCGCGGCCAGGGCCGGCCAATGCCCGAACGAGCGCCGGCTGGCGACGGTGCGCAGCTCCAGCGGGGCGCTCTCGAGGCGCGACAACTCGGTGAAGATCTCCTCCAGGAGGCCCACGTCGGTAGCCCGGTAGTAGCGGCCGGCGGCGAGCTCGGTCACATCGCGCAGGCGGCGATCATCCAGCACCGCCAGGTAGTCGCCCGCCGCGCCGATCGGCCGGCCTTCGAAGCTGACCGCCACCGGCTCCGTACCGCCCACGCCGATGGCGTAGAAGCGGATCCCCTGCTGGCGCACGTAGCGCGCCGCCAGCTCGGGCTCGATGCCGGTGTTGCTCTCGCCGTCGGTGATCAGCACCAGCGACTGGTCACGCCCTTCGACGCGGCTCCGGGTCAGCCGCTCGACGGCCACCAGCAGGGCGTCGCCGACCGAGGTGCCGCCGCTCTTGTTCTGGTCCAGGGTGTAGACGGTGACCCCGTCGAGCAACCCCAGCAGGCTGCGGTGATCGGTAGTCAGCGGCGTCTGCACGTAGCTGTCCTTGGCGAAGATGACGATGCCGATCCGATTGCCGCCGGCCCGAGCCACGAAGTCGCGGGCGATCCGCCGCAACGCCTCGAGGCGATTGGGCGGCAGGTCCTCGGCCAGCATGCTGAGCGAGACGTCCAGCACCAGCATGACGTCGACGCCTTCATCCTCGATCAGCTCGAGGCGAGTCTCCTCGTACGGCCCCGCCAGCCCGGCCACCACCAGCGCCAGAACCAGGAGCTCGACCTGCGGCGCCAGCTGCTTCCAGAAGCGCCAGCCGGACTCGCCGGCGCGGTACTGGAGTGGCGGGAAGAGCACCGTGCGCCGGCGCCGCTGGCGCCGCCGGAGGAGGGCGTAGAACGGCAGCAGCAGAAGCAGCGCCAGCATCCACGGC
>CALZJC010000481.1 GCA_945787525.1 Thermoanaerobaculia bacterium
AGATCTCGCCGGTCGACGGCGAAGAGGTGGACCCCGACGACGCTGTGTTCTCCTGGCAGCCCGTCGCCGACCCGCCGGGCAGCGAGATCATCGGCTACGAGGTCGTGGTCGAGTGCGAGGAGCCGGATCTCGCCAAGACCACTGTCCGGGTAGGCGCCGACGTCACCAGCATCACCGTGCCGCCCGAAGTTCTGGGTCAGGAGGACGCGGACGAGTGCAAATGGGAGGTCCTGGCGATCGAGGCCAGCGGCAACCAGACCATCTCAGAGACCGAGTTCGGGATCGAGTAGGTCCGCGTAGGTAGCAGACCATCGCCGCGGGACCCCAGTCGCTTCGGCCCCCTTTCGGGCGGGTGGGGTTCCGCGTTCTTTTGGCGGACCAGCACCACTAGTCGAGCTCCAGCACGATCTCCGCCGGCAGCTTCTCGATCGCGGTGACGGCCACGGGCCGCGCCGCCTCCCAGTCGACCCGCAGATCGAAGAGGACCAGGTCGCCGGCGGCGAAACCGGTCAGGTCCACCTCCGCGGCCACCGGGAACGGCATCGTCATCGCCGCCATGCCCTCGACCTCGCCGCTCACCCCGACCAGGTCGGGCACCGCCTCGTGACGGATGCGCAGCTGGCCGGCGCCTGTCGCCGGGTTTGGCAGCGACTGGAGTACGCCCCTCACCTGGTAGGTGCGGGCGCCCGCTGCGCTCTCGGCAGGAGCGCCGGCGTCGTCGCCTACCGGTGCGCAGGCCGCCGACAGCACGCAGGCCGCCCCCAGTCCGGCAAGCTGCCCACCGATGCTCAGACGTCTCATTCTCCATCCTCCTCGGCCGCCGGCACGAGAGCCTCCCAGTCCACCGGGTCCGGGCTGGTGAACGCCCCGGCCGGCACCTCGTCGGGAATCCCGATCCCGGTGTGGCCGTTCTCGCCGCGGTCGGCGGAGAGCAGGATCTCGCCGTGCGGTCGCCAGTCGTGCCAGGGAATCTGGAAGCGCGGCTCCTCGTCGGTCGCCTGACGGTAGAAATCCCACTGCTCCACGAGGCCGCTGTCGGCGGCGACGTAGACCCGGTATCTGTTCTCCGGTGTGCGCCCCACCTCGGCGAAGGTCAGCTCGAGCACCTCGGCGGTCCGGCCGTCCACCATCTCGCCCGCGCCGACATGCTTCAGGGTGACGCCGGGGTCGCGCAGCTTGTAGGGCATGAACAGCCAGTAGGAGTCGTTGATCCAGGCCGCTTCACCGCGCTCGAGGAGCGCGGACAGCGCCTCCGGCTCGGTCACCTCCTGGCCGTTGGTCCAGGCGCGGCCCTGCTTGCTGTTCAGGTTCATGAGGATCAGGTACGAGTCGCCGCTGTCGCGATCGGTGCCCTCGACGCGAATATCGCCGCGGTGCTTATCCCACAGGTGCCGGCGGTTGCCGAAGAAGTTCCAGGTGAGAAAGCGGGTCCCATCCCAGGCCTCCTGGCCGCCCATGCGCTCCATGACCGACGCGGCAATCTCCATGGCTCTGACGTCGGATCCCTGGCCTTCGATGGCTGCGGCCGACGACGAACCCGGTGCGGCCAGAACACAGGTCAGCGAGAGCCAGAGCAGGTGCCGCCAGGGACGACGATCAAGCGATGCCTTGGGCGCCGCGCTCACTGCTTCGTCTCTCCCGCCTCGTCGGCGCTCAGGCGGATGATGGAGAAGTAGGCCCCTTGGGGATCGGAAAGCACCGAGAACCTGCCGCCGGGCGGTATTTCGGTGGGAGGTACGCAGACCTCGCCGCCGAGCTCGGCGGCCCGGGCGGCGCTGGCGTCGCAATCGACCACCGAGAAGTAGAGCATCCAGTGGGGTGGTGCCTCGCCCCAGTCGTCGGTCATCTGCATCATGCCGGCGGCACGCCGGTCGCCGGAAAGGAACATCGTGTAAGGGCCGCCGCCGGTCTGCAGAGACTCCCGCCGCCAACCGAACAGCTCGCTGTAGAAAGCACCGGCGGCCTCCGCGTCACGGGTGGCGAGCTCGTTCCAGCAGACGGTATGCGGCCTGCCGTCGAGGTGGTCGGTGCCGCGGCTCGCTTTCGGCTGCCAGACGGCGAAGATGGCGCCGGTCGGGTCCTGGAGCACGGCCATGGAGCCGATCTCGTGGACGTCGAAGGCGTCCTTGACGATGGTGCCGCCGAGCTCCGCGGCCCTGGCGGCGGCTGCCCGCGCGTCATCGACCGAGACGTAGAGCAGCCAGTGGGTCGGCACACCCATCTCTTTCATCTCGGCGGTCAGCTCGTAGGTCGCGGCGACGAAGCCGTCCTGATGGGTGAACATGGTGTAGGTGCCGCCGCTCGGCAGCGCGTCGTCGTGGGCCTGCCAGTCGAGCAGACCGGTGTAGAACTCCTTGGCGCCGGCGGCGTCGCTGGTGGCTAGCTCGGCCCAGCAGAAAGTACCTGGTGGGTGCGGCTCTTTACTCATTTGGATCTCCGTTTCTCGAGGCTCGTAACCGGGGAAACGGACTCTAGCATCGCGGGGCGGTACGGTCTGGCGGTGTGCGCGGGTCTTGCGGACCGCTCAGGCGAGACCGTTAGCGCAGAG
>CALZJC010000482.1 GCA_945787525.1 Thermoanaerobaculia bacterium
GGCACGATCGAATCGCTTTTCTCGATCGTTCGCGAGGCCCACCGTCGGCTCGCGCAGCCCGCGGGAGTGCGGAACGAGGCGAGCAGTCCCAGCGGCTTGTAGCGTGCCGTACGGACGAAGAGCAAGGAAGACAAGAGCGGGTCGATCGGGCGGTCCTCGCCTCCCGGCCGGCCTTCGCTGAAGGCCTGTCTCTCGGCACCGTCCGGAGATAAGATCAGTGGGCAGGGCGCCGGGGTTCTGGGCGCCGCCAATCACAACACGGAGGTGTCCCATGAAAGACCCCGTTCGCGTCGCCGTCACCGGGGCGGCCGGAAACATCGGATACGCCCTCACCTTTCGTATCGCCGCTGGCAACATGCTGGGTCCCGATCAGCCGGTGATCCTGCAGATGATCGAGATCCCGCCGGCGATGGACGCCCTGTCCGGCCTCGTCATGGAGCTCAACGACGGCGCCTTCCCGCTGCTCTCCGGCATCGTCGCCACCGCCGATCTCGACGAGGGCTTCGACGCGGTCGACTACGCCCTCCTGGTCGGCGCGCGGCCGCGCTCGGCGGGCATGGAGCGCAGCGATCTGCTGGGCGCCAACGGCAAGATCTTCGGCCCCCAGGGCAAGGCCCTCAATGAGCGCGCCTCGCGGGACGTGCGGGTCCTGGTGGTGGGCAACCCGGCGAACACCAACGCCCTGATCGCGGCGGCCAACGCCCCGACTCTCGACCGCCGCCAGTTCACCGCCATGACGCGGCTGGACCACAACCGGGCCATCAGCCAGCTGGCCGCGCAGACCGGTGCCCACTCGACCGCCGTCAAGAAGATGACCATCTGGGGCAACCACTCGACCACCCAGTACCCGGACATCAGCCACGCCACCGTTGACGGCCGGCCGGCGCCGCAGCTGGTGGAGGAGAGCTGGGTTCGCGAGACCTTCATCCCGACCGTGCAGAAGCGCGGCGCGGCGATCATCAAGGCGCGCGGCGCCTCCTCGGCCGCGTCGGCCGCCTCGGCCGCCATCGACCACATGCGCACCTGGGCGATGGGCAGCGCCGACGGCGACTGGGTGAGCATGGCGGTGCCCTCCGACGGCAGCTACGGCATCGCCGAGGGCGTCATCTACTCCATGCCCTGCACCTGCGCCGCTGGCAGCTACGAGATCGTCCAGGGACTCGACTGCGACGAGTTCAGCCGCGAGCGCATGGCCGCCACCGATGCCGAGCTGCGCGAGGAGCGGCAGGCGGTGGAGGAGCTCCTGCTTTGAAGATCCACGAGTACCAGGCCAAGGAGATCCTGCGCCGCTACGGTGTGGTTACGCCGCAGGGCAAGGTGACCGATGACGCTGCCCAGGCGCGGGCGATCTGTGAAGAGCTCGGCGGCCGGTGCGTCGTCAAGGCACAGATCCACGCCGGCGGCCGTGGCAAGGGTGGCGGCGTCAAGCTGGCCGGTTCGCCGGCCGAGGCCGCAGAGGCGGCCGGCAGCATCCTCGGCATGCAGCTGGTGACCAAGCAGACCGGGCCCGAGGGGCAGCAGGTGCGCCGGGTGTTGATCGAGGAGGCGGTGGACATCGCCAGCGAGCTCTACCTCAGCGTCACCCTGGATCGCGCTCTTGGCAAGCCCGTGGTCATGGGCTCGGCGGCCGGCGGCATGGAGATCGAGGAGGTCGCGGCGGAGACCCCCGAGGCGATCGTGCGCCAGCCGGTCGACCCGCATCTCGGCATCCTGCCGTTCCAGGCCCGCCGGATCGTGCAGGGGCTGGGGCTCTCTGGGGGCACGGCCCGCCAGGCAGCCAAGCTGGTGACCTCGGTGGTCAGGGCCTACCTCGACAGCGACGCGTCGCTGGTGGAGATCAACCCGCTGCTGGTCACCGGCGCCGGCGACGTCATGGCGCTCGACGCCAAGATGAGCTTCGACGACAGCGCCATGTTCCGTCACCCGGACGTGCGCGAGATGCGCGATTTGGCGGAGGAGGACCCGCTCGAGGTCCAGGCCGGCGAGTTCGGGCTCAACTACATCAAGCTGGACGGCAACATCGGCTGCATGGTCAACGGCGCCGGCCTGGCGATGTCGACCATGGACATCATCAAGCTCTATGGCGGCGAGCCGGCCAACTTCCTCGACGTCGGTGGCTCGGCCAGCCAGGAGGCGGTGCAGAACGCCTTTGGCATCCTGATCTCGGACGCCAACGTGCGCGCCGTGCTGATCAACATCTTCGGCGGCATCGCCCGCACCGACCGCATCGCGCGCGGCGTGGTGGCGGCGCTCGACGAACTGGACGACGTCACGGTGCCGGTGGTGGTGCGGCTCGAGGGCACCAACGTCGAGGAGGGCCGGCGCATCCTGGCCGAGGCCGACTTCGACTTCATCGTCGCCGGCGAGATGGCCGACGCCGCCGAAAAGGCCGTCGCGGCGGCGGGAGGGGGCTCCTGATGGCGATCTGGGTGAACGAGGAGACCCGCCTGCTGGTGCAGGGGATCACCGGCGGCGAGGGCCGTTTCCATGCCCTCGGCTGCCGCGACTACGGCACCCGGGTGGTCGCCGGGGTGACGCCGGGCAAG
>CALZJC010000483.1 GCA_945787525.1 Thermoanaerobaculia bacterium
AGCTCCTTCATCAGATCGAGGCTCTCGTCGACCAGCGGCGCGAGATCCAGGGGCCGCTGCTCGCCACCCCGGTCGCGGGCGAAGTCGAGCAGGCTGTTGACGATCCGCGAGGCGCGGAAGGTCTGCTTCTCGACCTTCTCGAGCAAGGACCGCCGCGGGTCGCCCTGCGGCGTGTCGGCGAGAAGCATCTGGGCGTAGCTCGAGATGCCGGTGATAGGCGTGTTGACCTCGTGGGCGACGCCGGCCGCCAGCATGCCGAGCGAGGCCAGCCGGTCTTTTTCCTTGAGCGCGTTCTCCATCGCCACGCGCTCGCTGACGTCCTGGACCATCAGGACCTGCTGGCCATCGGCCTGGCCGGCCGCGAGCGGCGCCACCGAGAGCTGCAGATAGCGCTCCACGCCGTCGCGAGCGCCCTGGCTCACCTGGCGCAGGCCCTCGTCGGCGGTCGGCAGCGAGTCGACCGGCAGGTAGTTGCGCAGCCGCTTGCCGGCGAGTTCGTCGGGCTCGACGCCGGCGAGCTGGGCCAGCGCCGCGTTGGCCGCGACCACCCGGCCTCCATCGTCGAGCACCGCGATGCCGGCGGGGGAGGACTCGATGATCCGCTGGTTGAAGCGCTGCAGCCGCGAGACCTCGTCGAGCTGGCGCTGGACCTGGCTCAGAAGCTGTGCGTTCTCGAGCGCCAGGGCGACCTGGTTGAAGAGGCCGCGCAGCAGATCGACGTCATCGCTCGAGAGCGGGACGTCCTCTTCCTTGTAGCCGGTGACGACCAGCCCCAGGTTGTGGGTGCGGACCTTGAGCGGGAAGGCGTAGCGGAAGTCCGCCGCGTAGAGCTTGTGCTCGGTCGTCACGCCGGAAGCGGGAAACTCCATCGACGACAGACTCTCGACGTCGCTGGCCCAGAAGTCCTCGGAAAACTCGCTGGCAGGGAGGAAGTGCTCGAGGGCGGCGTCACGGCGCCCGGGCACCAGGGCCTGGCCCTGGAGGAGCAGGACGTTCGTCGGGTGGATGCCGAGGCAGGCCGCGAGCCGCTCCGACACGCGGTCGGCCAGCCGCTCGAGATTCGTCTCGCGCAGGATCTCGCTGCCGAACTCGGTCAGCGCCCGGCGCCGGCCAAAGCTCGTGCGGTACTGGATCCGCTCCATCGAGCGGCCGATCGACTTGCGGGTCGGAACCAGCAGACCGGCGATCATCAGACCCGAGGTGAAGACCAGCAGGTTCTGGCCCAGCGCGAACTCGTCCGGCACCACGCGGTTGACCGCCAGGTTGGCGAGCGAGAAACCGATGACGCCGATCAGGATGGTCAGGCTGAGCGAAGCGGTGTCGCGCACCACGACCGCGATGTCCCAGAGCTTGTAGCGCAGGATCGCGTAGGCGAAGGTGAGCGGCACGAGGGCCAGGGGCAGAACCGCGGCGGCGGTCACCGGCTCGGGCCACAGCGCGCCGACCTGACGCGGCAGGATGTAGAAGAAGAGAAACGGCAGATAGCCGCCGGCGATGCCCAGCGCCATCCAGGTCGCCTGGGCGCTCGCCTCGCGCTCGCGATGGGTCCACAGCCGCCAGCCGAGCACCGCGGCGGCGGCGAGCGAGAAGGCCACCAGGTGGTAGAGCTCGATCTGGTCGAGAAGCGGTACCGTCGACCAAAGCGCGCCCCCCAGCAAGAGCCGGCCGCTGAAGCCGATCACGTCGACCTGGAGAAGCAGCAGGAAGGCCGCGGGCAGGTAGTAGAACGGGATCACCCGCGCCAGCCTGCGATTGCTGGTGGCGTTCGGGAAGACCGAGAAGAGGTGGAGCGTCAGCGGCGCGAGGAGAATCCGCGCCGCCGCCTCGACCATGTAGGCCACCTTGGCGAGCGTGATATCGAAGGGCCCCTCGGCGGCGACGAGAAAGACCGCAGCGGCGGCGAGGCACCAGAAGTGGAAGAGAAGCGACGGCCGCTCGCGGCGGCGCACGAGAGTGAAGAGACCGATCAGCAGATAACCGCAGCCGATGAGCGCCAGGATGAGGTAGGGCAGATCGAGATCGAGCGGCGGCAGCTCGTAGGCGACGGTCTCGAGCTCCTCGCCGCGCAGGACGAGAAGCTCGGTGTTCCGCGTCTTGCGCAGCGACTCGCCGAGGTCGCTGACCAGGGCGAGCGTGGCGCCGTTGACGAGGACGATCTGGTCGCCCGCGGCCAGCCCGGTCTCGGGCGCCGTGACCGACTGGACCAGCCAATGCCCAGCCTCGCGCTCGGTCTCGAAACCGATCGGCTGGAAGGACTCGATCTTCCGCGCGGTCGAGAAACCGGCAATAAAAACCAGCGCCGCTGTCGCGACGAGCGCAAACAGCAGGCCAGTCGTTCGAGCCTGACGAGTTTCCGATCCCATGCGCACGAATTCTTCCGGTCAAACATTAAGCAGGAACCGTGCCACCCAGAGGACTTCTGAAGGGCCGGAAATGCCTGTTTTTAAAGGGAATTGCGCCCGCGAGATTCAAGGAGTTGGAGTGAGATCAATGGAATGGATAATCAGGCGTTATCGGGGGGATTGGTTTGGCGCGGGTT
>CALZJC010000484.1 GCA_945787525.1 Thermoanaerobaculia bacterium
TGTCGAGTACCGCCAGCTCGCCGTTGCCGGCGGTGCCGGCCGAGGCGCGGACCTGGTTGATGCGCGCCGAGGACCACCTCAAGCGTGAGCAGGCCGAACCGGCATTCTCCTGCTTTCGCAAGGCCCTGGAGCTGTCGCCGGAGAGCCCCACCCTGCTGCTGTCGTACGCGCTGGCCTGCCTGCGTCACGATCGCAGCCGCGAGGCCGAGCGAACCGCCCGCCGGCTGCTCGAGCTCGAGCCCGAGGAGATGCTGCGGGTCACCGCCTACGCCGCGCTGATGGAGGCGTTGCGCGGTGATGGGCGCTGGCGCGAGGGCAACCGGGAGGGCGAGCGGCTGCGGGAGGAAGGGCGAACCGACTTCGCGCGCACGATCGCCTACTACGAGATGGCCCACAACCTGGCCGAGATGGAAGAGGACCTGGATCGGGCGCTGGAGTTCGCGCTGCGTTCGCTGGAGCTGGCGCCGCAGGAGCTACGCCAGTTTCCGCTCGCCGCGGTGGGCTGGGTGCACTACAAGCGCGAGGAGTTCCCGCAGGCGGTGGACTATCTGGACCGGGCGGTCGAGGTGGGGCGCTCGGCGTCGACGCTGACCCATCTGGGAATGGCGCTGCTGGCGGCCGGCGAAGAGAGCCGGGCGCGCGAGGTGCTGGCCGAGGCGCGTCAGGCCGACCAGATCGGCGGCTCGCTCGAGCAGCGCATGATGGAGTGCCTGCAGGACTCGAACCGGTTGCACGACCGGGTGCGCGCCAAGGCGCCGAGGACTGGCACGTAAGATCGCAGCCGCGGAACCGCACGATGCGCTGGAGCCAGAGCTACATCTTCACCGCCCGCGAGGCGCCCAAAGACGCCGAGGTGGTGAGCCATCGGCTGATGGTGCGCGCCGGCCTGATCCGCAAGCTGGCGGCCGGCATCTACAGCTATCTGCCGCTCGGCTGGCGCAGTATGGAGAAGATGATGGCCATCGTGCGCCGCGAGATGAACGCCGCGGGTGCCGCCGAGCTGGTCATGCCGGCCATCCAACCGGCAGAGCTGTGGCGGGAGTCGGGCCGCTGGCAGGCCTATGGCGTCGAGCTCCTGCGCATGCACGACCGCCACAAGCGCGATTTCTGTTTCGGCCCGACCCACGAAGAGGTGATCACCGACATCGTGCGGCGCGACGTCAAGAGCTACCGCCAGCTGCCGTTCAACCTCTACCAGATCCAGGTCAAATTCCGCGACGAGATGCGGCCCCGCTTCGGCCTGATGCGCGGCCGCGAGTTCCTGATGAAGGACGCCTACTCGTTCGACATCGACGACGCTGGCCTAGACGTCGCCTACGAGGCGATGCGGACCACCTACTGCAAGATCTTCGAGGCCTGTGGCCTCGACTACTCGATGGTCGAGGCGGATACGGGCACGATCGGCGGCTCGGCCTCGCACGAGTTCATGGTGGTTGCCGACACCGGCGAGAGCGCCGTCGTGCGTTGCCCCGACTGCGGCTACGCGGCCAACGTCGAGAAGGCCGAGATCGGCGATCTCGAGACCCCGGCGCCGGCCGCCGCCGAGGAGCTGCGCCGAGCCGATACTCCCGGCCAGACGACCGTCGACGAGGTTGCCGGTTTCCTCGAAGTGGAGCCGAGCCGGGTGGTCAAGACCCTGCTCTACCAGACCGACAAGGGGCCCGTTGCGGCGCTCATCCGCGGTGATCGGGAGCTCAACGAGGTCAAGCTGGGCAACGTGGTCGGGGCCACCGAGCTGCGGCTGGCTCGGGAGGACGAGGTCGAAGAGCTCAGCGGCGCGCCGGTCGGCTTCGCCGGTCCGGTGGGGCTGTCGGGTGACGTGCGGCTGATCGCCGACCAGACGGTGAGGCCGCTGACCAACTTCGTCTGCGGCGCCAACGCCGCCGACGCTCACCACACGGGCGTCAACTGGGATCGCGATCTGCCCGACCTGGCCGAGTGGGAGGATCTGCTGCTGGCCGGGAGGGGTGACCCCTGCCCGCGCTGCGACGGCACGCTGGAGCTCTACCGCGGCATCGAGGTGGGCCATATCTTCCGTCTGGGCACCAAGTACTCCGAGGCGATGAGCTGCACGTACACCGACGAGGCCGGCGAGCTGAAGCCGATGGTGATGGGTTGCTACGGTCTCGGCATCGGCCGCACGGTGGCCGCCGCCATCGAGCAGAACCACGACGACGACGGCATCATCTGGCCGCTGCCCCTGGCGCCGCACGAGGTCGCGCTGCTGTCGCTCGACCCCAGCGATCCAGCGGTGGCGCAGGTCGCCGATGGTCTCTACGACCGGCTGCGCGAGAAGGGCGTCGACCTCATCTATGACGACCGCGACGAGCGCCCCGGCGTCAAGTTCAAGGACGCCGACCTGATCGGCTTCCCGGTGCGGGTAGTGGTGGGCAAGAGAAGCCTGGCCGAGGACAGAGTCGAGATCTCCACCCGCCGCCAGCGCGAGAAGATGATGGTGCCGACCGCCAGCGCGGTCGCCACGACCCTCGAGCTGTTGTTGGATTGAGAGTGGCTCGCCCTCGACGGCGTCAGGTC
>CALZJC010000485.1 GCA_945787525.1 Thermoanaerobaculia bacterium
CGCCGCTCAACGAGGCGACCAGGTTGGCGGTGACGAACGGCCCCTGGCGCACCGCGTAGACGCCGGCCTTGGGGGTCTCCGGGTACTCGGTCAGGGTGGCGCAGTCGCCCACCGCGAACAGATCGTCATGCCCTTCGATCTGCAGCGTCGACCGGGTGCGCACGAAACCGCGCTCGTCGGTAGGTAGACCGGAATCCCGGAAAAGCGAGTGGCTCACGGCGCCGGTCACCCAGACGGTGACGCCGCTGGCCAGCCTCTCGCCATCGTCGAGCAGCACCGCGTCGCCTTCGACTGCCGCCACGCGCCGCCGCAGCACGATGCGCACGCCGCGGCGCGCCGCCGCCGCCTCGACGCGGCGCACCAGGCCGGCGGGGTAGCCCCGCAGGATCCGCTCGCCGCCGTCGAGCAGCGTCACCATCGCGTCGACGCCGCTCTGTCGCAGCCGCCTCTCGAGACAGAAGGCCAGCTCGACGCCGCCGGCGCCGGCGCCGGCGATCACCGCCTCGAGACGCTCGCCACTGCGCTGCCGCGCGCGCTCCAGGATACTGTCGAGGCGCTCGACGAAGCGGCCGATCGGCCGGGTGGGGAAGGCGTGCTCGCGCACCCCCGGCAGCTCCTGGCCGGCGACCGTCGAGCCGACATCGAAGGAGACCCGGTCGTAGGCCAGCGGCGGCCGGCCGGCGAGCAGCAATCGGCGACGCTCGACGTCGATACCGATGGCGGCGGCGACGATCACCCGCGCCCCGGCGCGCCGTGCCAGGGGCAGGACGTCGATCTCGAGCTCCTCGGCCCGGTAGTGGCCGGCGACGAAGCCCGGCACCATGCCGGAGTAGACGGCGATCGGCGTGTCGACCACCAGGGTCAGCCGGGTGTGCGGCGGCGGCTGCATCGCCAGGCGGCGCAGCACCTGGACGTGGGCGTGGCCGCCGCCGACCAGGACGAGGTCGCGGTTGGGGGTCGCGGAGTCGTTCATCCTGACAGCAGGCGGCGGGCGTCCATCAGCACCACGCGGGCGCCGCCGGCCCGGGCTCGGGCCACCATGTCGGCGGTGCCGCCGGGCCCGTCGCCGCCCTCGCCGTTCCACAAGGCCAGCAGGCTGATGCCGCCGACGGTCCAGTCGAAGGCGCTGTCGAGCATCCAGAGGTTGCTGCGCTCCCAAACGGACAATCGGCGGCCGTCGCCGCGCACCTCGTCCGGTAGGAGGCGTATCGGCAGGCTGTCGCAAAGCGCCTCGAAGCGGCTCACCCAGCCCTCGCCGCCGTCGGCGACCGAGGCGGCGCAGTACTCGACCGGCGGCAGGGCGAGAAAGAGCTCGGTCGGCACCGCGAGACGCGCGGCGATCTCATGAAACAGGATGTCGCCGCCGCTGGCGCCTCCGGCCAGGCCCGCCACCGGGCCACCGGCATTCGCCAGCTCGGCGGCGATCGCCGCGGTGATGATCTCTTCGGCCAGCGGTTCGGCGGCGGCCGGGAAGCGCGGTGCCGGGCGGCCGGGCGCGTCCAGGCGATGGCCGGTGAAGAGCAGCACCGCGGCGGGCCGGGCTTGATTCGGGACGGCGCTCATGGTCGGGCTCTGGCACGGGTCGGGAGCTGTTGGAGCTGGTCGGGTCGCTGTGCGCAGCTCGTGTCGCGCCGCGTGCCTGAAGATTGTAGACCGGCGGTGGCACTTGCGGCTCGGATAAGCTCGTTCGCCGGAGCGCTGCTCCCGTCGTCCTGTGCGGAGGGCGAGGGGCACGGTTCGGGCGCGGCGGATGACGACAAAAGACCTACTGCACCGCCTGCTGGCGATCGCGCTGTCTCTCGCGCTGGTGCTCGCTGCCGTTGAGTGGCTGCTGCGGCTCGACCGCCCGGATCACGGCTTCGTCAACACGGCGGTCCGCCCTGTCAGCTACGGTTCGTCTCGCAACCTGCCCGACTTCCGCGATCGCGGGCGGCCCGGCTCGAAGGCGGCGGGCAGCTTCCGCATTCTGGTGCTGGGCGACTCGTTTGTCTGGGGGGCGGGCGTATACGCCGGGGACGCATATCCACGCCGCCTGGAGAGGCGGCTGAGCACGCTCCAATCAGAACTCGACTTCGAGGTCGTCAGCTGGAGCCGCGCGGGATGGAATACGAGACAGGCGTGGGAATCGGTACGACCGCGGCTGGGCCGGCTGGCGCCCGACCTCGTGCTGCTGGGCTTCACGCTGAACGATCCGGAGCCCACCAACCGAAACGAGCGCGAGCGGGTGACGGAGCCGCTCCACCGGCGTACGCCGCAGGCGGGCTGGAGCCAGGCTCTACATCGGCACAGCGTCCTCTACAGCGTGTTCTGGGAGCGCTTCGAGAACCGCCGCCAGCGCCGGGCCTTGAGCTCGTACTACGACGGTCTGTTCATCGGACCCCACTGGGAAGAGTGCCGGCAGGCCATGCGCCAGCTGCACCAGGCGGTGGGCGCGAAGGGCATCCCGCTGGTGCTGGTCGTGATGCCGGTCTTCGACTCGCAGTTCGACCGCAGCTACTCCTATCGCCGGCTGCACCGCAAG
>CALZJC010000486.1 GCA_945787525.1 Thermoanaerobaculia bacterium
CAACAGCATCGACGTCTACCTCGACGATGTATCGGACACCTTCGACGTCGCCGACACGCTGGTGGCGACGACCGGCGCTCCGGCGCTCGTCGCCGGCGTCCAGACGGTGACCTTCACCGACGGGGCGGCCGACGTCCAGCTCGTCGCCGGCCTGCCCAGAAAGTACTTCGTCGTCCTCGACCTGACGGCGGGGGCGGCGGCCGCGACGCCCAACGCCTTCATCGTCACCCACCAGACCGAGACGAGCTCGACCGCCGAGGACGCGCCCCACGACATCCCGCTGCGGATGGAGTACCTCGCCAGCCTGACGACCGGGACCGTCACCGCGCAGGGAACCTGCCGCGCGCTGACCCTGTCGTCGGGCTCCGGCGGCGCCGACCCGGTCGCCGATCCGACCCAATCGACCGGCTGCGTCGCGGCCGAGTACGTCGCCGACGAGGTGATCACCCTGACCGCGGACCCCGACCCGAGCTTCGCGGTGGCCGCGTGGACCGGCACCGACGACGACGCCAGCACCGCCCTGGTCAACACGCTGACCATGCCCGACGCCGCCCACGCCGTCTCGGTCACCTACGCCATTCCGGACATCCTCGTCATCGAGCCGCCCGCCAACCCCGCCGGCGACATCGAGGCATGCGACATCATCCGCGTCGGCGACGTCGACGGCAGCGGCGACACGACCGTGGTGCAGGTCAACGGCGAAGACACGGCCTTGTTCCGGGCCACCACGAGCGTCGAGCTCTCCAACCAGGTCATCGTCTTCGGCGAGCTGGTGATCGAGATCGCCAAGCCCGCCGGCTGCCCCTGACCCGGCGTGGTGGCCCCGTGCGGTCGCGGTACCCTCACGCCGCACGCACCACCGTTCGCCCTTCAGGCGCCGCGCCGGCTGGCACTGATCCTGCCGCTGGTCGCCGCGCCGCTGCGCGCCAAGACCGTCGCCATCCGCACTCCGGATGCGTCACAGGCCGAGGCGATCGAGGGGATGTGGTTCGTCCGCTGGCTGGCGCCCGCGCTCGACGAGCTCGAGCTCAGGATCGGGTAGAGGTCCGGTGAGAAGGGCAGGCTAGCTCGCCAAGAGCTGCCTGACCCCGCTGACGACTTCCCGCACACCCGGCAGGAAGTCATGCTCGAGCGGCGGCGAGTACGGCACCGGCGTGTCCGGCGCGGTCACCCGTACGAGCGGCGCGTCGAGGTGGAAGAACGCCTCCTCCATGAGCAGCGCCGCCAGCTCGCCGCCGAGGCCGCCGCGACGGGTGTCCTCGTGCAGCACCATCGCCCGGCCGGTCTTCTTGACCGAGGCGAACAGCGTCTCCTTGTCCAGCGGCCAGAGGCTGCGCAGGTCGATGACTTCCACCGAGGCGCCCTCACCGGCGAGCGTCTCCGCCGCTTCCAGCGCCGTCCAGACCATGGCGCCGTAGGTGATCAGCGACACGTCTCCACCTTCGCGCCGCACCGCCGCCTCGCCCAGCGGCACCTCGTGCGCCCCGCCCAGCGCCACGTCCTCGCGCAGGTCGGTGCGGAAGAAGCCGTAGAGGCCTTTGGCCTCGAGGAAGATCACCGGGTTGTCGTCGCGGATCGCCGCCAGCATGAGGCCCTTGGCATCGGCCGGGGTGGCGGGCGCGACGATCTTCCAGCCCGGAGTGCGGTGGAACCACATCTCGGGGCACTGGCTGTGGAACGGGCCGCCGCCCAGGAGCATGTTCTTGGTTCCGGTGGCGCCGCCGTAGGGTAGCCGCACGACCAGCGGCACCGGCCTCCCCAACCGCCAGTAGAGCTTGGCAGCGTTGTTGACCAGGGCGTTGAAGCCCGGCGCCAGGAAGTCGGCGAACTGCATCTCGACCACCGGTCGCAAGCCGAGCAGCGCGGCGCCGACACCGCAGCCGACGATGGCCGACTCGGCCAGGGGCGTGTTGAGGCAGCGCTCGGGGCCGAACCGCTTGGCCAGGCCGCGAGTGACGCCGAAGGCGCCGCCGTAGCGGCCGCCGACGTCCTCGCCCAGGACCATCACCGAATCGTCGGCCCGCATCTCCTCGATCAGGGCATCGCGCACCGCTTCGTCGTAGGACATGCGGCGGCGGTTGGGCTCGGCCGGCAGGTCGGGGACCGGGATCCGGCGCGGCGCGTACACCCGATCGCGGTAGTCCGCCGGCGCCGGCCAGTCGGCGGCGGCGGCCGCCGCCGCCGCCTTCTCCACCTCGTGCTGCACCTCTTCCTGCAGCGCCTCGACCTCGAGCGGTCCCAGCACCCCGTCGCGCTGGAGCGTCTGTTTATAGCGCCCGATCGGGTCGTGGGCCTCCCAGAGCTGCCGCTCGTCGCCGTCTTCGTAGCCCGGGATGCCGGCGCCCGGGCTGCCGTGGAAGCGATCGTCGTCGTGGTGGGCGTGGCCGGGGCGGCGGTAGGAGACCAGCTCGACGAGCGTCGGCCCCTCGCCGGCCCGGGCCCGATCCTCCGCCCAGGCGACGCCGGAGGCCACCTCGTCCGGGTCGTTTCCGTAGAGAGTCGCGGCGGGAATGCCGT
>CALZJC010000487.1 GCA_945787525.1 Thermoanaerobaculia bacterium
GACCAGGGCGGCAAGGCGCGCCGGCAGGCTCGGCGGAGCACGGTCGGGGATCTCGATAAGTCGCAGGCAATCGATGCCGGAGAACAGATCCACCCGCGACCCGAGGTAGATGCCGAAGCGGGCGGCGACCGGCCCCGCGGCGAGCAGCCGGCGGCGCAGCGGCGCGCCCCGCCCGCCGCGGGCATGGGCGTCGAGCCCTCTCTTGCCGCGGCGCCGCTGCGGTGAGCCGGACCGGCGTCGGCTCAGCGTCGCGAGGGTCGCCAACCCAGCACCTCGCGAGCAAGTAGGACGAGGGCGCCCAAGACCAGGGCGACCTCGGCGGTGAACAGGTTGAGGCCGAGTCGCGGTGGCTCGCCAAACAGGACAGCAAGCGCCGCCACGACGACGGCCATGGTGCCCAGCTGGAGAGTGCGGGCGCCGGACTGCCGCGCTCGACCCCGCCGCGGACGCTCCGGGTCCTGCCCAGGACTCACCCGCCGCTCCAGCTGGTCCAGGGCTCGGTCGAGCCGTGCCGGGCCGTCCCGCATCAGAGCGGCGCCGGCCCACACCCAATCGACCCACTGGTCGAAGGAGATGAAAGCAGCGGCGGGGGCCGACTCGAGCAGATCTGCGCACTGGCGCTCCAGCGCCTGGTCTCGATCCAGCTCCGGGGCGAAGCGGCCGACGAGCCCGTCCAGGGTGATGACCGAGCGCATGTAGCGCATCGCCTCGGGGTGCGGCAGGATCCGCAGGCGGCGGCACAGGCGCAGGGTGTCCAGCAGGATCTCGGTGTAGCTCTTGGTGTTCTCCAGGCCCCGTCCACCGGGCTCGCGGCGATACCACTGCTCGCCCAGCTCGGCGAACTCGCGCCGGAAGCGCTTGCTGTCGGAATCGGACTCCAGCTCGGCGATCGCCAGCAGGTGATCGGCAGCCTTGCCGAGATCGGCGCGAGCGAGCGCCATCACCGTCGCCACCAGGTGGTAGCGCGCGTACTCGCTGACCACTCCCGAAATGCCGAAGTCGACGTAGCCGACGGTGTTGTCCGGCAGAATCAGCAGGTTTGCCGGATGCAGGTCGGCGTGGAACACGCCGTGGAGAAAGACATCGTTGAGAAAATTCTCCAGCAGATTCTCGGCGAAGCGCTGGGGCTCGAAGCCCGAGCTCGCCAGCCGCAGCCCGACCGCCTCGTCGCCCTCGTCCAGGCTGCGCATGTACTGGAGGAGAGTCGTGCCCTCGAGGAACTCGGCGGTCAGCAGGCGGCTGGTGGTCAGCGACCAGTCGACTTTCGGCACCCGCTCGCGCTTGCGATCCCGCGAGTTGTCGGCCAGCTGGGCCATGATCCGGGCCTCGCCACGGAAGTCGAGCTCCTCGCCGGTCCAGGAGATGAACTCGTCGAGCGCCATGGCCAACCAGTCGAGCCGGTTCAGGCGCAGCCGCCGGATGGCCCTGACCGTCCACTTCATCAGCTGGATGTCGCCACCGAAATCGCGCCGCGCCTGCGGCCGCTGGACCTTGACCGCCAGCTTGCGGCCGTCGCGTCGGGCGACGTGCACCTGAGCGATCGAGGCCGAGGCGATCGGCATCCTGTCGAAGGAGTCGAAGACCTCCTCCGGAGTCTGCTGCAACTCCTCGCGGAAGAGCTTCTCGACGCCGGCGTAGTCGAAGCCCGGCACCCGGTCCATCAGATCGAAGAACGCGTCGCAGTAGCGCTGCGGCAGGATGTCGGGCTGTAGAGCCAGGACCTGACCGAATTTGATGAAAGAGCCGCCCAGGTCCTCGAGCACCATGCTCACGCGCTGCGGCGCCGCGGGCGCCGGCCCCAGGCGGCGGCGCAGCGCGGGGATCCGGCGCACCGCGGTGCCCAGGAGCCTGGCCACGCCGTGGCGGATCACGACCACCAGGAAGTGGACCAGCCGCGCGAACGAGCTCCAGACGGTGATCAGTGCCGATTCTCCATGAGGCGGGGCCGCGGGATCCGCGGTACCAGCGATACTAGCGTTGATCCGCCCGCAGCGCCTGCGCCGCGTCGCGCGGAGCAATCTCTCCGGACGATGACGACCGACCGTCCGCCATGACGGGCGAGGCCGCCGGGACAGACGACAGGAGGCGGGTCCGCCCCGCGATCTGCGTGGCCCTGCTGCTCGTGGTGGGTGCGCCATCGGCGAGGTGCTGCTGCGGCGGCTGGTTCCCGGGATCGAGCGGTAGAGTCCAGGTCTCATGAAAGCCTCCGGACGCCGCCTCCTGATTGCCGTCTTCACCCTCCTGGCGCCGATCGCCAGCGCGACCGCCGAGCCACCACGGACTCTGCGCCTCGATTATTTCCACACCGGCTCGGCCACCGAGGAGATCTTCAGCTTCGACCGGCTGGTGGTGGAACCGCTGCCCTGGCCGGGCAACCCGGACCGGCCGATCGACGACACGAACCTGGGCAAGTACTTCTTCGAGGTGAGCGAGCCGGAGACCGATCGGCTGCTCTATTCGCGGGGCTTCGCCTCGATCTACGGCGAGTGGGAGACCACCGGCGAAGCGCG
>CALZJC010000488.1 GCA_945787525.1 Thermoanaerobaculia bacterium
ATGAGCCGGCCGATCTGTTGCCTGGTCAGCGGCCCTCGCAGATAGGACATCACCCAGCGGGTCTCGAAGATCACCGGTCCCCTGTCGTGCACGTTGTGGAGCAAGAAGACCCGTTTGCCCAGCCCGGAGAGAATCTTCTCCAGCTCAGCGCGGTCCAGCCCCTCGCCACCCACGCCCTCGAGGCCATCCATCACCCGCGCCTTGTCCCGCTCCGTCTGCAGCCTGCCGAGAAACCAGGTGCCGGTGTTGGAGAGGCCCTTGTAGTCCAGGTCGACCGGGTTCTGGGTCGCCAGGACCACGCCGAGACCGTACGCCCTGGCCTGTTTGAGCAGCGTCAGCAGCGGCTTCTTGGACGGCGGCTCCGCCACCGGCGGCATGAAGCCGAAGATCTCGTCCATGTAGAGCACCGCGCGCAGGCTGGTGGTGCCGGGGCGCGAGCGCATCCAGCCCACCGTCTCGTTGAGCAGCAGCGAGACGAAGAACATGCGCTCCGCCTCCGACAGATGGGCGATGGAGACGATCGCCACCCGGGGCTTGCCCGACGGCGTGTGGAGCAGCGCGCCGACGTCCAGCGGCTGGCCCTTCATCCAGACCTGGAAACCGGGCGCAGCCAGCAGGTTGTTGAGCCGCATCGCCAGCTCGAACCGGTCCTTCGCCGGGTAGAACGAATCCAGCTCGAGCACGCCTACCCGTTGCACGGGCGGGCTCTGGATCGCCTGGATCAGCCCGCCGAGGTCGGCGTCACGACCCTGCCTCCACTGATGGTCGAGCAGCGTCGACAGCAGGATGTGCTCGCGGCTGCGGATCGGATCGGCGTCGACGCCCAGCAGGCTGAGCAGGCTGGTGGTGGTGGTGGCGATGCGCTCGCGGTAGAGGTCGCCGTCCTCGAGCAGCGCCCGTGGCGGGGCGGCGAACGAGGAGACGATGGAGATCGGCTGGCCCGCCTCGCTGCCCGGCGTGTAGATGGCGAACTCCGCCGCCGAGCGCAGGCGGCGGATACGCTCGCCGTCCTGTCCCCACGAAGCCAGACCCTTGCGCCACAGCTCGGCCTGGGCGGCGGCGTGCTCGTCAGGGGTCAGGCTCTGGCGCCGCGCGTCGTCCTCGTTGATCCACGGCCGGAACTGCTCCGCACCCAGCTCCGGGAAGGTGAGAAGCAGGTTGCCCATGTCGCCCTTGGGGTCGATCACCAGCGACGGGATGCCGTCGATCGCCGCCTCCTCGAGCAGGCCGATGCCCAGACCGGTCTTGCCGCTGCCGGTCATGCCGACGCAGACCGCGTGGGTCACCAGGTCTTTCGAGTCGTAGAGCACCAACCCGTCTCCCGGCTTGCCTGCCGCGAGGTCGTACGGCCTTCCCATGTAGAAGGCACCCAGCTTCTCGTAGCTCTGCATACTCATCTCTCCTCCACGGGCCGT
Source organism: Thermoanaerobaculia bacterium (assembly GCA_945787525.1). GTDB lineage: Bacteria > Acidobacteriota > Thermoanaerobaculia > Multivoradales > JAHEKO01 > CALZJC01. Next base: position 1,416 of record CALZJC010000488.1, read on the forward strand.
CCGGATCCGGCGCGCTCGCCGCGCCGGCCAAGGCTACCGTTCGCGTCGGCGGCCAGGCAACCGACCGGGACGCCGGCTCCAGACGGGCGGCTCACGCCGTCCAGGCGCGCGGATCGAGGGCGTACGGGGCCGGGGTCAGGTTCTCGACGCCCGAGGGTCCCAACCAGCACAGGTCCTCCAGCCGCAGCCCCCAACCGGCTTCGGGATCGTAGAGACCCGGCTCGAGGGTGAAGAGGTCGTCGGTCTGGAGCGTGCCCTCCGGCTCGGGCGCGGCGCGTCGAAAGCTCGGCAGCTCGTGCAGCTCGTAGCCCACCCCGTGGCCGAGGCCGTGGACATAGCCCCGCACGGTCTCCGGGTCCCCCAGGACCGTCGCGTAACCGGCCTCCTCGAAGCGGGCACAGGTCCGGGTCTGCAGATCCCAGCCGGCGACGCCTGCGGCGGCCCGACGGTAGGCATCGGCCAGCGCTTCGAAGACCGTCGCGTGGGCCGCCGTCAGCGCCGCCGGCGGCTCACCGACACAGAAGGTCCGCGTGCAGTCGGCGAACAGCCGACCGCGGGGAAACAGGTCGACGATCAGCGACTCACCGGCCCGGAGCACCCGATCGCCAGCGCCGCGGGTGTGCGGCACCGCGCTGTCCGCCCCGCCAGAGACGATGTTGCCCTCCGGCTGCTGCAGCTCGTAGCCCGCCAGCAGCGTCGCCACCTCAGCCCGCAGCCGGCCGGCGGTGAGGCGCTCGCCGCTCAGCCAGAGCTCCGAGCCGCGCGCCGACGTCGCGCCGAGAAGCTCCGCCACCCGGTAGAACGCGGCGACCGTGGCCGCGGCCACTCGCCGTGCCTCGGCGAGCTCCCCGGCGGTCTGGCTCTAGCGCAGCCGCCGGACCAGGGGGGCGCCGTCAACCAGCTCCAAGCCCGCCTCGCCGAGAAAGCGCGCTGCCGCCAGCAGCGCCCCGGCATCGAGACGGCCGGCAACCGCGACCGGCCCCTCTGCCACCGCCGCCGCCTCGAGCCCACGGCGTAGGAGCTCGCTCCAGAGCTGCGGCGGCGAGAGCCCCC
>CALZJC010000489.1 GCA_945787525.1 Thermoanaerobaculia bacterium
ACCCTGTGGAATCACACCCAGCGCCGGCTCACCGCCATCGAGTCCAGCCTGATCAACAACACCATGCTGGTGCAGATCGCCATCCTCGGGTGGATCTTCCTCGGCGAGCGCATCGGGCCGCGGCAGGCTGTCGGGCTGCTCCTGGCGGTGCTCGGGGTGGTGCTCGTGCAACTCCCCGCCCGGAAGACTTCGCCTGACACCGACGTCAGTTCCGGCTAGACTCCGGCCCATGGCGCTCGAGTCGATCCTCGTTCTGTTGATCCTGGCCGGGGCGGTCGCGCTGTTCGTCTCGGAGAAGTACCCGATCGACTTCGTGGCGCTTCTGGTGCTCGGTGTGCTGCTGGCCCTCGGGCTGGTGACGCCGGCGGAGGGCATCTCCGGCTTCAGCAATCCGGCTACGGTGACCGTCGCGGCGATGTTCATCCTCAGCGCCGGTCTGCAGAAGACCGGCGCCACGGCGGTGATCGGCCAGCTGATGGTGCGCTTCGGGCGCAGCTATTTCACCGCGCTCGTGGTGATCATGGGCACCATCACCGTCATCTCCGCCTTCGTCAACAACACCGCGGCGGTGGCCGTCTTCATACCTCTGGTGATGGTGGTCGCCAACCGGCGCAAGATCGCCGCCTCGAGACTGCTCATCCCGCTCTCCTACGCCTCGCAGTTCGGCGGCGTCTGCACGCTCATCGGCACGTCCACCAACCTGCTGGTCAGCTCGATCTCCGACGAGGCCGGCTACGGTGCGTTCAGCATGTTCGAGTTCGCCCGCATGGGGCTGATCCTGTTCGTCGCGGGCGTCCTGTTCTTCCTGCTTCTGGGGCGCTGGCTGCTGCCCGAGCGCAAGGCCCAGGAGCTGGCCGTCACCTATCAGCTGGGCGAGTACATCACCGAGCTGCGGGTCGCCGAAAACTCGCCGCTGATCGGCAAGTCGGTGCTCGAGAGCCGCCTCGGCCAGGACCACGACGTCACGGTGCTGCGCCTGCTGCATGTGACCAAGGCGATCTGGGCTCCCCTGCGGCAGGCGGTGCAGGGCGGCGACGTCCTGCTGGTGCGCGGCAAGCTGCGCGAGCTGATGCGCCTGCGGGACTCGGCGAAGCTGGAGCTCAACGTCGAGTTCAAGCTGCGCGACGAGACGCTGCAGACCGAGGACCTGCGGCTGGTCCAGGCGCTGGTGGCGCCCGGCTCGGATCTCATCGGCAGTACGCTCAAGGAGCTCGACTTCCGCAACCGATTCAAGGCGCTGGTGCTGGCGATCCAGCGGCGCGGCGCGACGATTCAGGACAAGCTCAACTCGGTCCGCTTCCGGCTCGGCGACGCGTTGCTGATCCAGGCCCACGAGGAGCAGATCCGGGCGCTGCGGAGCGACGAGAACCTCATCGTGCTCGACGAGGTGCCGCTGGTGGCGCTGAAGCACAAAGCGCCGCTGGTCCTCGGCATCCTCGCCGCCGTCGTCGGCCTGGCGGCTTTCAACGTCCTGCCGATCCTGGTCACCGCGCTGCTCGGCTGCCTGGCGCTCGTGCTGACCCGCTGCCTGCGGTTGGAGGAGGCCTACCACGCCATCAACTGGCAGGTGATCTTCCTGCTCGCCGGTATCCTGCCTCTGGGAATCGCCATGCAGAAGAGCGGCGCGGCCGGCTTCGTGGCCGAACGGGCGGTGGGAATGGTCGGCCACATGGGGCCGGTGGCGGTGCTCGCCGTGGTCTACCTGATGACCTCGGTAATGACCGACACCATGAGCAACAACGCCGCGGCGGTGCTGCTGGCTCCCATCGCCATCTCGACGGCGGAGCAGATCGGGGTCGATCCCAAGCCGCTGCTGATGGCGATCACCTTCGCCGCCTCGACCGGCTTCTCGACGCCGGTCGGCTATCAGACGAATACGATGATCTACAACCCCGGGGGCTACAAATACACCGACTTCCTGCGCACCGGGGTGCCGCTCAGCGTCCTCTTTTGGATCCTGTCGGTGATCTTCATTCCGCGGTTGTGGAGCTTCTGAAGCGAGCCGGTCGGTGAGGTTCGCCGATTCCTCGAAGAGCTCGACACCTGCAGTCAGCGGTCCGCTTCGGGTTTCTCCTCTCGCTCAGCGGTCATCAGATGCAGCGCCTGCAGGAGGGCCTGATGAGCCATCTCCAGCAGCCGGTGCTTCTCCCGGGAACGATCGTGGCGGCGCTGAATGTCCAGTTGGAAACGCGCTATCTCATCCGAGGTGACGGGGCCGCCGCGCGCTTCGACCGCCAGCATCTCCTCGTGACGGCGGACCATCTCATCGTGCGTGTCGATGGCGACCTCGTGCGAGTCTAGGTCCGCCTCGTAGGCTTCCAGCTCCAACGCTGGTAGCGCGCGGCGGGCGTACTGGAGGATCCCCAGGGTGTACTCCTCGCGCCACCGTTCGACATCCGAACGCCAGGTGAGGTGGTCGTGGTGCTCGCGCTGATGCTCGGCGCGGAGCCGATCCACG
>CALZJC010000490.1 GCA_945787525.1 Thermoanaerobaculia bacterium
CCGCGGCCGCGGCCGCGGCCGGGGGCGGGGGCGGGGCCTAGCATCCCGGGCTGCAAGCCCGGGTCGGGCCGCTCTTCGCCGAGACGCAGCACGCGGAGCATGGTCGGCGCGGGGGGCGGGCCCTTGCGCCGCCGATCCCGGTTGTGCGGCAGCGTCTCCCAGCGCAGCAGATGCTCGCCCCGGCGGTCCCAGGCGAACCTCCTCACCTCCATGCCGGGGGTGGCCGACTGAACCCGCTGCAGCTCCGTCAGCAGGCCCGGCAGCGGCAGCGTCTCGACCGGCCGAAGCGACGCCTCGTCGAGCACCCAATCGCCCGCTCCCGACTCGTGGTGCCGGAAACGCTGCAGCAGCCGCCCCGCCTCATCGACCCGCACGGGGTCGCTGACGATCAGGTGCTCCAGCGAGCCGGTGCTGTCGAGCTCCCAGCGCCACGACCAGTCGCTGGTGCGGTAGACCCGCCAGCGGTCGCCCTCCCAGCGCGCGTTGTGCACCTGGCTGCTGCCCGCCGGGTCGTACTTGACGTAGTTGACGACCGGCCGGCCAGCGCCGTCCCAGCCGATGTGGAAGGCGATGCCGGCCAGGCCGCCGCCCGCCGGCACCGGATCGACGATCGCCGCCGTGTCCGCCGGCGTCAGCGGCAGCTCGAGGGACACGCCAGCGGCGGTTTCCCAGTGCGCCAGGTCGGTCGATCGGGCGTACGAGATGTCGTGATTGGTCGCCCCGCTGGGACTGTCGCGCCAGACCCAGACGAGATGGAAGGCGCCGTCCGGGCCGGGGATGGGGCCGGTCAGGTAGGCGCTCATTGTCCCCTGGCCATCGAACAGCGGCTCGTCGAGAAAACGGCCCCATCGTTGGCCGGCCGGATCCCACCGGTTGAAGATCCGCACGCCCTTGCCGCTCTTACCGTCGCGGTAGTGAAAGAACAGCTCTCCGTTCGAGTCGCGGACGAACTCCGGATAGCTGACCTGCCGCTCGCGCAGGCCGGTCATGCTCTCGCGCCGCAGGGTCGAGATGTCGTGCGGCCGCTCGGACCGGAAGTAGACCAGCGGGTCACCGTGCATGTTGCCGGCCACGTGCACGAAACCAGCGCTGTCCGTGGCCACCACGACCCCGTTGTGCGAATCCCAGCCCAGTCGCGATGGCAGACGCTCGAAGGTCCAGTCAGTGGAGCCCAGGTCCCGCGCGGCGACGGTCATGTGCCGCTCGGTGTCGTAGAAGGCGACGTACTGGCGGTCGCCCGCCGTCGCGACGGAGAAACCGACCGGATGACCCGACCACACAGGCGCCACGTCGACCCGTTCCACCACCTCGAGCTCGGCTGCCGAGGGCGCCGCCATGAGACCCGCCGCCAGGGCGCCCCCAACCCACAAGCAGGCGAGTCTGGCGGCCCGCGAAGTCGGCCCGCTCGCCTGGCGGCCGCGGCCCCCGGCGCCGACACGGGCATCGCGGTATCGATCAACCGGCATCGGGGTCCGTGAAGCTCATTCGGCCTGCCGTGAAGAGTTGCGCTCCTCACGGTCAGCCAAACCTAGCACCGCCTCAGCGGCCAGCAGAAACGCGCCGGTGCCGTACACCTCCCAGTCCTCGGCCCGGACACGGTCGGGACCGACGCCGGGTCGCTGCACCCAGCCCAGCCGCCCCTCTTCGCTCACGTTGCCGTACAGCGCCGACCAGGCGTCCAGGGTGACGGGGAGATAGCGCTCACGGTCGAGAATCCCATGGTGGATTCCCCGGGCCAGCGCGTAACAGAAGAGCGCCGTGCCGCTGGACTCGCCCGGCGCGGCCAGCGGGGATACGAGGAGATCGGAACGCCACAGCCCATCCCCCGGCTGGAGAGCCGTGATCCGATCCGCCATCTCCTCGAAAACGGAGAGATAGAGCTGCCGGTTCGGGTGATCCTCGGGCAGCTCCTCCAGCACGCGGACGATGCCGGCGAGCACCCAGGCGTTCCCCCGCGCCCAGAAGGTTTTCCTGGGGCCGCCGATCTTCCTCGAATCACGATAGAAGAGCCGCTCCTCTCTGTCGTAGAGGAGCTGATGGGCTTCCCGCCAGAGCCGATCCATGAACTCCAGGTACTCATCCTCGCCGGTCGCGGCTGCCAGCTTGGCGAGTGCCGGTGGAGACATGAACAGCGCATCGCTCCACCAGTAGTCGATCGTCTGATGCTCCTTCTTCCACCGCGGGGGTGAGGCCATCATGCGATCCACGACCTCGCGGAACGGCTCGATCATCCGGCTCTCCCGCCGAATCCGATAGAGGTCCAGATAGGTCTGGGCGATGGCGTGGTCGTCGGCGTGCCGCTCGCGCCGGCCCGGCTTCCAGAGACTCTCCTCACCCCCGCGCATGAGCTCCTCCAGATACCCGGCATCGCCGGTTACCCGGTAGGCAGCCATGACCCCGGTAAAGAAGACGGCGTTCGTCCAGTCGCGCGGCTCGTGCCTCGGATGGGCGA
>CALZJC010000491.1 GCA_945787525.1 Thermoanaerobaculia bacterium
AAGAGCCGATGGCGGCTCAGGTCGCCGCCCTGTTCCGGCCGTCTGCCAGCCGTGAGATGCAGACCCGAACCTATCTGAGGCGGCAGCTCGACAGCTCCGAAGGTGCCGCCCGACGGATAGCCGACCTGGCCATCGAGCTCGCCGGCGTCGACCCATGAGCTGGCCCCTGCGGAATCTCCTGCCAGGAGGAATGCCGCCTGTGCTGCGGACCCTGCTGCTGCTCCAGATCTTCACCGTCTTCCTGACGGGCACCAAGCTGGTCAGCGGCATCGAGAACAACTTCGGCCCGTTCGAGGTGGTCGGCATGGCCATGCTGGTGGCGGTCCTCGCCGACCGGCGAACCACACTGCGCCAGCTCCTCTCTCATCCGATCTCGCAACTGCTGGCGATCTCCACCCTGGTGGCGATCATCTCGCTCCTGCGGTACAAGGGCGGGCTGTTCTACATGGGCGTCCTGCAGACGCTCATCGTGGCGTTCATGTTCTTATTTGTCACGGCGCTGTACATCCTGATGCTGCGCTATCAGGTCAGCCCGCAGCAACTCCTGAGGCTGGTGGTCTATTCGGCCCTGGTCATCGGGCCGTGGGTGCTCTTCGCCGGTATCGCCTCGGTGGGAGACATTCAAGAGGCCGGGCCTTTCCGCAACCGCGCCCACATGGCGAACTACATGTTGACCGCGTTCTGGCTGGTGCTGATCTACAACTTCTGGCCTGGAATCTCGAAAAAGGAGCGCTGGATCTCCTACCTTGCCCTGGCTTCAACCCTCTACCCGATCGCCGCGGCCGGCCGCAGGTCGGTCTATCTCTCGCTGATCATCGGGCTGGTGGGGGTCGCCTTCGCGTTTCTCATGGCTCATCGCGGGCGGCGGCGCTCGGCCCTGGTCAACTCGCTGGTCATCTTCACCTTTGTCGGGCTGCTCTATGCGGTCGGGCCCCGCTGGCTCCCCCAGCTGGAGTTCTTCAAGACGCGGGTCGGCGGCATCGGCCAACGGCTCGACATGGTCGCCGATTCCTCCGACGCCGGCGACGACAACTTCTTCGCGGCGCAGCGCGAGGGGATACTCAGGGCCTTCCAGGAGAATCCGTTACTCGGCATCGGCTGGGGAGGCTTCACGAAATCGGAATACTCACCCACCGGCCACGAGGTGCACAGCACACCGTTGCGCTTCCTGGCCGAGCTGGGCGCGGTGGGGCTGGGCCTCTACGTCGCCTTCATGGCGACGCTGCTGATCGGCTCGCTCAGGATCTTCACGCTGCTGCGCAGCGGACCGTACAGGATGCCGGCGGTGGTGCTGTCGATCGCGCTTTGGAGCATGTCGATCAGCTATGCCTACAACCGGCATGTCACGGAGCGCACGTTCTGGTTGCTCCTGGTCTTCTAACTGAGCTTCGAGGCGTTCGCCCGCAGCGTCGTCGGGCGAGCGAACATGGCGCGGCATCAGCTCCCGAGCGGCACCGCGCCGCCGCCACTCGGGCCGGTCGGGGCGGTTGCTGCACGCCGGCGCAACCCCTCCCCGGCAGCCGGGCTCGGCACGCTGCGCTGAGTCGACGACCCGACACCATGGATGCCGGCCTGCAGAAGGCGAGCGCCGAGCTCGAGGAGACGGTCCCGCAGCGGCTGGTGCTCGTCGTGACGCATCCAATGACCGCCCGGTATCTGCTGCGCGGACAGGTGGGGTTTCTGCGCCGGCAGGGCCTCGACGTATGGACGGTAACCTCGCCGGGCCCCGATCTGGACCGCTTTCTGGAAGCTGAGGCGGTGCCCGTGGTGACGCTGCCGATGCACCGCCGCATCCGGCCGCTGGCCGATCTCGCGGCACTGCTTCGGCTATATCGGATCCTGCGTCGACTCCGCCCCCGGCTGATCAACGCCAGTACTCCCAAGGCGGGTATGCTGGGTATGATCGCGGGCTGGATGGCCGGCGTCCCGATTCGCGTCTACACGCTTCGCGGCCTGCCGATGGAGACGGCCAGCCCCCCCGGCCGGCTCCTGCTCGGCCTGGCGGAGCGGCTGGCCGCCGCGCTGGCCCACCGTGTCGTCTGCGTCGGGCCAAGCCTGAGGCGGCGCTGTCTGGAGCTCCGCATCACGCCGCCGGCCAAGACCATCGTACTCGGCAGCGGCACATCCAACGGGATCGACCTGGAGCGCTTCGCGCCTCGCGCGCAGCTGGCGTCAGCGGCGGAGCCGCTGCGCCGGCGGCTGGCGATACCGAACGACGCTCCAGTGGTCGGCTTCGTCGGCCGCCTGACGCGCGACAAGGGCGTCGAGGATCTGGCGGCCGCCTTCTTCGAACGCCTGGTGGTCCGCATCCCCGGCTGCCGGCTCCTGCTGCTGGGCACCTTCGAGAAGGATGACCGGGTCCCCGCTTCGACTCGTCGTCGGCTGGAGAACGACCGGCGGGTCGTGACTGTCGGTTTCGTGCCCGATCCGGCGCCGTACTACT
>CALZJC010000492.1:0-2439 GCA_945787525.1 Thermoanaerobaculia bacterium
ATGCTGGCCCGGGTCGAGGACCTGGAGAGCTCGCTCTACGAGCCCGAGTTCGACTTCTGGAAGAGGTGAGACCGGCCGCCGCGCCGGCCGGTCCCGGGGCTCAGGAGCGCCGCAGCGGCGCGGGGGCGCGACTGCTAGCATCCCCAGCCTGTTGCGACGAGGTGTCCTGGGTGCTCTGGCGCTCTGCGTGGCGGCCGCCCTTTGGGGCCTCGACGGGGTCGTGCTGACACCGCGGCTGCACGAGCTGGACGTGCTGTTCGTGGTCTTTCTGCTGCACGCGGTGCCGTTCGTGCTGATGCAGCCGTTTCTCGCCGGCTCCTACAGCGCCCTGGCGCGGCTCGAGACGCGCGACTGGGCGGTGCTGTTGCTGGTCTCCCTGACCGGCGGCATCCTGGGGACTTTCTCGATCGTCAAAGCGCTGTTTCTGGTCGACTTCCAGCAGCTCAGCGTGGTGGTGCTGCTGCAGAAGCTGCAGCCGGTCTTCGCCATCGCCCTGGCGGCGGTGCTGCTGCGCGAGCGGATCTCGGCCCGCTTTCTGGGGCGCGCGGCGTTGGCGCTGGTGGGCGCCTACCTGCTGACCTTCGGCCTGCGGCCGCCGGCGGCGGCGCCGGGCGACCAGGGCCTGGCGGCGGCAGCCTGGGCGCTGCTGGCGGCCGCCTCGTTCGGCTCGGCTACCGTGCTGGGCAAGCGACTGCTGGGCGTGCTCGACTTCCGGCGGGCGACGTTCGGGCGCTACGGTCTCACTTCGATGATGGCCCTGGTACTGCTTCTGGTCACCGGCCGCGGCCTGCCCCTGGCGGAGGTCAGCCCGGTCCAGTGGGCGCTCATCCTGGGGATCGGCCTGACCACCGGTAGCGGCGCCATCTTCCTCTACTACTATGGGCTGACCAGGGTGCGGGCCGTCGTCTCGGCGATCTGCGAGCTCTGTCTGCCGCTGAGCGCGGTGGTCTTCGACTACTGGCTCAACGGCTCGGTGCTGGGTGGCTGGCAGTGGCTGGGCGCGATCCTGCTGGTGACCGCCATCACGCTGGTGTCGCTGGGCGGCAGCCGCCGCGCTCCCGTAGACGGCTCAGGGGCAGGCGGCTAGCCTGCGCTGCGCGGCGACGATCGGTGGGAAGTGAAGCCCATGGGGGAACGGAACCCCGGCTTGCGGTGTCTATCTGAGTGGCGATGGGCGATTCGCGCATACACCCGAGACTCTCTGTCGCAGCGCTTGCCGCGTTGCTCCTCCTCGGTGTCGGGGCCGCGGGCTGCCGACCCGCCGCCGGCGGATCGTCCTCGCCGTCTCCACCGGTCGAGCACCGAGACTCGGCCCCCGAGCCACGTGATGGAGTCGACATGAGCTGGGCCGAAGTCGACAGGCTGATCGAGGATCGGCAGTACCAGAAAGCGCTCGAGATCGTCACCGGCATTCGCGAGGGCGCCCAGCAGACCGCCGACGAGGCCGAGTGGACCCGCGCCCTGGTGCGCGAGGTGCAGCTCCAGACCGGGCTGCACGGCTACGAGACCTCGGTTCGTCACCTGCGCTCGACGCCGTGGCCGGAACGGCCCCTGTACCGCGCGGTGCTCGAGCTCTACTACGCCCACAGCCTGGTCGACTACCTGAGCGCCTACGGCTGGGAGATCGGCGGCCGCGAACGCGTAGAGAGTGGTGAAGAGGTCGATCTGCGGGCCTGGACCCGGCAGCAGATCGGCGGCGAGATCGACGCGACCTATGCCCGGGTCTGGAGCGCGCGCGACAGCTGGGGCGACGAGTCGCTGGGCGAGCTGGCGGAGTACTTCGACGCCAACGACTATCCACGCCGCATCCGCGGCACGCTGCGCGATGCCGTCACCTATCTGTGGGTCGAGTGGCTGGCCGACAGCTCGCAGTGGAGCGCCGCCGAGGAGAACGGTGTCTACCGTCTGGACCTGGCGCTCCAGCTCGCAGACCCGCCCCAGCCCGTTGTGGGCGGCTCGGAGGAGGCGCACCCGTTGGAGAGGTTGGCCCGGCGTCTGGCCGACCTCGAGGCCTGGCACCGTGGTGGGGACCGGGTCGAGGCGGCTTTCGAGGCGCGGCTCGAGCGGCTGCGGCGGTTGTGGGCGGCGTTCTCCCGCACCGAAGATCGCGTGCTGATCCGGGCGGCGCTCGAGCAGGCGCTCGACGAGCTGGGACCAGAGCCCGAGTGGTGGGCCGTCGGCCAGGAGCTCCTGGCCTCCTGGGTTCGCGAGGAAGATTCCCCCGACAGCCTGGTGCGCGCCCGCGAGATCGCCCAGGCGGGTCTTGCCGCGCACCCCGGCTCGATCGGCGGCCGGCGGTGCGCCCACCTGATCGCCGGCATCGAGGCTCCCGAGTACCACCTCGAGGCGATGAGCGCCGATGGGCTCGATCGCCGCTCGGTTCTCGTGCGGCACCGGAACCTGGACGGCCTCAGCTTCCGCGCCTGGCGGCTGGACGCC